>CALDQI010000283.1:0-5711 GCA_937911635.1 uncultured Pseudomonadota bacterium
AGTAGTTCCAGCTATCGAAGCAATGCACAAAGGCGACATCAAAGTATTTTTTGCACTGGGCGGGAACTTCATTAGCGCAACTCCCGACACCGAATACACTGCACAAGCCCTAAGAAAGTGTGAACTTACGGTACAGGTTTCAACCAAGCTAAATCGAAGTCATGTGGTTACGGGTGAGAGGGCCCTCATCTTTCCCTGCTTGGGGCGCACCGAGCTGGATCAACAGGCTACAGGCCCACAGTTTGTAACGGTAGAAAACTCTATGGGTATCGTACATCGTTCACAGGGTGGTCTAAGGCCAGCCTCATCAGCACTCCTATCTGAACCGAGAATCATTGCAGAAATCGCCAGTCGTGTCACTCCTGTTGACAATTTTGATTGGGTGGGTCTCACCAACAACTATGATGCCATCCGAGACCTCATTGAAGCGTCCATCGCCGGTTTTGACGATTACAATACTCGTGTTCGTCACCCCAACGGATTCGACCTGCCCAACGGTCCAAAAGAAGGTCGCTTTACCACGAAAAGTGGCAAAGCGCATTTTACAGTCCATCCGTTACCCAAACACACCATTCCAGATAAGCATCTCATGATGATGACCATACGAAGTCACGATCAATACAATACCACCATCTACGGATTAGAAGACCGCTATCGTGGTCTCTCTGTCGAAAGACGTGTTGTCATGATGAACAAAGACGATATGCCAGAACTTTCGGTTTCTGAAGGCGATGTTGTCGATCTAGTCAATCGTTTCAACGGTCGAGAACGAGTCGCCAGACGCTTTGTCGTCGTTGCCTATGATATCCCAAAGGGCTCTTGTGCCACTTACTTCCCCGAAGCCAATGTGTTGGTTCCCATTGATAAGTTTGCGGTAAAGAGCTTAACACCGTCAAGTAAGTCCGTAGTGGTCGAGATTAGACCTTCTGAAACTTCGTAACAACACAGATTCTGTACCTTGCAAGAGCCGATCCGATTTATACTTGAAGAGAACGTACCTTTGTCATATCTGTACAGAATTTCTGCTCATCGTTTACAGTACACTTAGATATACTTCCTTGATAATAATTCCTTGGAGTCAGGGTTACTCGGTGTACAATTGCATCCACAGTTTTCAAAATGCCCACAGAACACAGTCACTTATCTTAAAACATTTACATCTCAGATACACCATGCTCTATTTTCTCTTCTGCTCAATCAGCGAATCCAGCCCAACATCAACCCCAAGTGTTCAAATACCCGCACCTGTTGCGAATGAACTGGTGATTCCCCTTGAACAGGCGCAATACTGCGATGGAGGTATGCACGCGCCTCGTACCAAAGAAGATTTATTCGAAATAAGACATCCAGATGAAGCCAACATTGAGTTATACTACAGCCCTAATATTGGAAACATTCACCTCATGGTTGGTCTGGAACAAGAAGAGCACGCCAAAAGGGTATCTGCTGACATCAACCAAAATGGACGCATCGAAGACAATGAACGGTTTACAATGGCGAAGCAAGAGACTGACGAAAACGAAGATAAGTATGTTGCTCACTTCAAGTATCCCTATCCAACTGTCGAAGATCCCGATTATCAGATAGACATCACGCTGGATTGGATCGAAAATTCGAACACATCCTTCATGGGGACCTGCGTAGAATCAGGTCGATCCGGTACCATACCAGTTGGCGATGGCCTTCCCGTCTTTGTAACAGCAAAGGGAGGAGACTTCTCACTACCCGAAACTACATTGATCATTGATGCAGATGGAGATGATGAACCAGACTTCGTCGACCATCTCAATCACTTTTCGCTCAAGGAAGGCTTGATACAATTGACCAACGGACAGGTATACACCATTGACATCAATCAAACAGGCACCGTACTGAAACTGCGTCCAACAGACAAAGTCCTAACCGGTCTTCACCTGTTAAGTCCTGCGCCCAACTTCGAGGTAAAAGCAACCGATGGACAGATTCACAGCCTTAGTCAGTACAAAGGCGGGTTTGTCCTCCTTGACTTTTGGGCTACTTGGTGTGGACCTTGTATTGCCCTGCACCCTACGGTCGAAGAATTTGCGGCTGAGCATCAACTTACTGTACTTGGAATCTCAGCCGATGATACCCTTTCGGATGTCAAACGTTGGCTGAAAAGAATCCCACCCCGTGGCCCAGCATCGCCCAAGGTCCTGCTGGGGAAATCAATCTTGCTTACAATGTTAACTCCTGGCCAACCCATGTCCTGGTCGACCCCCAAGGTCGTTTGGTGGCGTATGGAAAATGGGGGGAAATCGTTGAAACAGTTGAAAACGAAACGTGGAAGTCTCTCGAACAACCGGTCGAAAATGCTGACAAATAGACAATCTACTGAGTGGAGCGTTCGTACGAGAAGCCACCACCGCCACCACCATTCTCCCAACTGATAAACGTGAGATCGATGTAAATATCTTCTTCAATGAGATGGAGGACGAAAGACTCACCAGGTACGTCTTTCAATCGGTTGTCTGCCGCTGCTTTTAGAGATTTGAATTCTAGGGTGTCTAGGTCATCCGTTGTCCCCATCGCCCACTCTGTTCCTTCTGGACTACTGCCGCCTGCAGAAGATTCTGTTACCACATTAAACAAAGAACCTTGCAGACCGCGCGTTAGTATCACCTTATCTGTAATGGCATCTTGATTTGCTGGGTCCGTCGGATCTGCACTGCTCTCTTTCGTAAATGTAACATTTGGTCCGGACCAGATAGTGGGTCCATCTACGACCTCACTAGCTGTATCTTCTGTAGTACTCGTATCGACTGTATCATCTGACTTGTCAGAACAGGCCGTAAGAATTGAGAGGGTCAGTAAAGAAATTAATGATGTCATGCTAGACTCCAAAATAATCAACGGTTTCAAAAGAAGGTATGTGTATGTGCCCAGAGACCAGTCTTTGGCTCTGGTGTATTATTGTCTTAACTGCATCGGAACAGATCGGTAAAAAATAATGTGATTGGTTGTATCGGTTGACCAAAACTAAGAGCGTCATTCAGCCAAAGACTCGACCATCCAAAAGAGTTCCTGCACGGGCTCATTGTATTGACCGTGAGAAGGCAAATAAACAACCTTACCTTCTTTATCCACAATCGCAATTGTAGGGTATGCTGGACGAATTTCCTGTTCACCTGCGAAATACTCGAACACCAACCCCTCATCTGTGAGGATAGGAAATGGTATTTTATACTGTTCTTTGAAACTGTCTAAAGTTTGATACTCCCTACTAATTGCGGCACGGATTGGCATAAACTCAACAACATCTTTCAAATCTGATTCTTGCAATTGCTCGTAAAACGCAACTAAATTGGGCATCTCCTGTTGGCAATGCGGACACCAAGTTGCAAAGAACACCAGTACGTGTACCTTTTCCTCTTTTGAAAGGTCTATTGTAAGCCTTTTTCCTGATTCATCCATTATTTGCATTGGAGAGACCACTTTTGGGTCTTGAACTTTTGCTTCCACGATAGCAGTCCGACGAGATTCCTGTAACCCTTCTTTAATCTCTGTTGCATCGCCACAAGAACTCATAATGTCGTCCAAACTTGGCCAACGCGGTGCATCAATGTACATCTGTTCGATTTGGTTGCAATACTCTTCCATCTGATTGCGCTCTTTGTACAACACCGCCAACTTCTGCCGCAGCATGGGCGATGGACCACCAATGGACAGTCCCTGCTCCAAAATTGGTAGCGCTTCTTCCACTCGCCCATCAGCCGCGAAGGTCAACCCTTTTAGGATGAGTATTTCGGATTCAAATTTCTTTCGTTGGGGATTTGATTCTAGCGTGTTGATGCATTCAGAAACAAAGGACAGTCCGACCTTTTGTTCTACGAAAACAGTACATATATTGATGAGGAATTCTGCCTCTTTATAGGCTCCCAACCCCGGATTGAGAAGCATGTTTTGCGTTTTGTCATCCGGAAGTTCACCGGCCGATAAGCCTTTCAAGTATATTTCAGCCAATATACTCAAGGCACGCATCTTTAAATAGTCACTCTCTGCCATTGGAATAAACTCGACAATAACCGAGCGCTGTTCTGCGTCCGTTTCGGCTGTCTGCAACATTTGTCTGAGTCGGTCTGCATCCCTCTGCCGCGGTGACCCTTCGATGATGCCTGCTGTATCCATAGCCAATTTGGAAATTCTCCAAGTTGAATACCCTGCTTTATCGACGACCTTGTCTTTAAAGGTAAGTTTTGTCGCTCCAGACACACCATCAATCATATCTTGAGGAACAAGCAAGCTGAACAACTCATCGCTGGGGTTTTGTGCGATGGAGACCATTTGTTTGTGCTCTTCTTCAGTCAATGGTTCATGGCCATACTTTTGTAGAGGATTCACGGAGAGGATGTTCCTCAACGTCAGGTCTGGATTGAAGGTCAGTGTCAATGATAGTGGACTACAGGCGCACTCTTCATCTGCGGTAACCGGGCCCATAAAATCTCGAAGATACCCAATGAGTTCCCCTGCGGAATCTAGCACTTCGTAATACAGATTGTTGCCTTTATCGATATCGGACAAAAACACCGATGAAATCTCTCTCTTTCGAAAGGAAGCTGCCTTAGGAAAATCCTGCTTGTAAAACTGGATGCGAATATCTGTCAATCCATCTATAGCTTCTGGCATCCCTTCAAGTGATGCAGAATTGCTTTGAAAGGGCTTCTTTTGCGGATCGCAACTGAACAATAGAAAAGAGAACAACGAAAACATACAGACTCCATACAAACATATTCACTAATACTTGGCTTTTCTAAGAGGGTCCAAACCTCTTCATCTACTAAACCCTAGGCATGGTATGTTAACACAAAGTACGACCAATAGAACAACCATTTAAGGTAAAAAATGTTCCTATTTATACAGACATATCGAAGGTACCTTTAGAGTCAACTAGTGAGATTGGTAACCACCGGACGACAAATTGAATGTCAATGGTTTGTTGAAATGCTGTTTTGACATACCATTCACTTGTATGACATACAATATAAATACTGATGATCAAAATATATTCAGCATTGGAATTCCATTCGCAAGATTCGCTAAAAAGTCGAATCTAAACCATCCTATTTACCATCTAAATTACTTGAGAAATGTCTTGACTGTTTAAACTGAAACGTCTTAAGATATAGGGTGTCTAGGTACAATCTGACAACTCATCAACAACCATAAAAATTTCTTACGAGGAAAATCATGACTACACTACTTATAAGTCTACTTTTTGCATGTGGTGAAAAAACACCAGTTGCCAATCCACTCGCCAAACAATATGCACCAAAATGGTTCCTTGAGCAACCTGAACTTTGTGGAGTTGGTGTCGTACCTCTCATGGACGTCGAGGGTGACATCGGACAAGCAAAAATCTACGCTGAAGAGAATGGACGCAGCGATTTGTCAAGACAAATTGAAACCAAAACTGGGAGTATGATTAAGAAATACAACCAATCCACAAAATCATCAAAATTGATACTAACAATTTAAGGGTCGGAACGTCCATGACATTCCTCTGAGAAAATGTCAATGTTTCGTCATACAATGTTTGGTCATGCGATTTATCTAGCTCTATATTAGTATTTAACAAATTTCTACGCCCAAATGTAAAAAGGATTTTTGGTTTTTCCTTTTCCTCATTTTCAGAAACCGTCGCGCGAAGAATGTAAATGAGCGAGAAGTATATTTTGATTCAACAATTTTATGAA
>CALDQI010000284.1:0-4238 GCA_937911635.1 uncultured Pseudomonadota bacterium
GGCTGCGATCCTTGGATGAAGTTCTTGAAGATATGCGGATGGCGGCTGTAAAAGCCGGTCGCCGGATTCAGAAACTCTTCGTGATGGATGGGGATGCTCTTTGTATGCCGATGACCCACTGGCGGGCGATTCTGAAACTCGCTTATGAAATTTACCCCAACCTCAGACGAGTGTCCTGCTACGCGATGGCGAGTAATATCCTCGATAAAACCTCTGAAGAGATGCAGGAACTGAGAACACTGGGACTCAAACAACTCTACATTGGGCCAGAATCGGGAGATGATCCAACCCTAAAACGGATTGCCAAGGGTTCGACTGCACAAGAGCACATTGATGCGGCGAGACGAGCCAAAGAGGCGGGTATGAAGATGAGCGTAATTTTCTTACTGGGAGCCGGCGGGGTAGAGCGTTCACCGGAACACGCCAAGGCTAGTGCAGAACTGGCGAGCGCGATGGATCCAGACTTTTTGTCGGCGCTGACCCTGACGGTGATTCCTGAAACACCGATGGCTCGAATGCAAGAGAAAGGTCGTTTCGTGATGCCTGATAAACGAATGCTCCTCGAAGAACTCTACACGTTTATTGAGCATGCGAACCCGACACGCGCTGTATTCCGAACCAACCACGCTTCCAACTATCTACCGATTGCAGGGACTTTGCCTCAAGACAAGGAACCAATGCTCGATGTGATTGCAGCGGCTCTAGAAGGCAAAGTTGGTCTACGTCCGGAGTGGAGAAGGGGCCTGTAGACACTTTGTTGTCTTCGGCGTCTCTAAAGTAGAAGGAACTTGTATCCTCGTGACGAGACGACAAAAGATGCTCGAGGCTATTTGTACATCAAAGCGCATTTCTTGAACGATGAGATAGAACTTACATTCTTCGATTGGAAAGCTTGGCCAGTTCAATATTTTTGTAGAATTCTGCTCTGGTCGCTTCTTCGTTTAGAAAGCATCCACTGAGTTTAGCTGTCTGCATGGAAGCACCGTGATGCCTCACCCCTCGGCAACTCACACAATTGTGAGTGGCGTCGAGCATGACAGCGACACCTTTGTTTCCTTCACAGATTTGATCAACGGCATTGTGTATTGCAACAGTCAGTTGTTCTTGAATGGCACCCCGTCTTGCAAAATGCTCTACGATTCTATTTAGTTTGGATAAACCAACGACTTTTCCATCTTTGGACGGTACATACGCAATGTTGACTCTACCACCAATCGTTTGGTGATGATGAGAACACATCGAGGTAACTGGGATGTTGCTCTCTTGGACGATGCCATCATATCCATCTGCAGGGAATGCAGTAATCTCGGACATCGACTCAAATCTACCTGACCATAAGTCGTTCACATAGGCCTTTGCGACTCTTCTTGGTGTGTCAGATGAGTTTGGGTCACTCTCCCAATTACACCCTAATGCTTCCAAGAAGTTTGCGTAGGCAACTGCGGCGTTATCGATAATTTCTTGCTTTTCTGCTTCAGTTAAACTACCGTAGGGACCTTTTGCGGCTAGTTGTGTAGAAATACCATTGGCGTGACCAGCCTGGGCAAGTTCAATATTTTTAATGGCTTTTTTATTCATAGTGTTCTTTCAGTGGTGTTGCTGTGAATATCCAAAATATTCTCATGGGTTTGGTGTATCGATGTGGAAAGATGTAGGTTTATTATACCCTAGAAAAGTATAAGACATATACTGCTTATGAATTCCTAAGTTGTTTTTGTTTCCTAGACCAATTTTTTTGATTGATACTGTTGAGAAATGTCAAATTCAACAACTTTAATGTGGTTTGTCTCTCATATCGATTACGCATAAAGTCCTTCTCAAATATCGAGATATCTTTTAAAAACAACCAGACGATAATTGGTTCATGAATGGCGGTAATCGTCTAGGTTTTAAGGGGTGTATACGGTTGAGACTAAGGCTGTATTACCCTAAGTCTTCCAAGAGATTTAAAAAATCT
The DNA here is from genome assembly GCA_937911635.1 of uncultured Pseudomonadota bacterium. GTDB lineage: Bacteria > Myxococcota_A > UBA796 > UBA796 > UBA796 > CAJWHX01. The sequence continues at coordinate 1,958 of CALDQI010000284.1, forward strand.
GGATGCTCTTGAACATTTTGAAAGTCAGAGTCTTTTGCCATCTCCTTTATTGATTCACCCTTGTCTAGTGCGAGCAAAATATAGTTCATGCAACGTGCGAGCTCGTTTGACCGTGATGCAATGCAGGCAAACGTATATAGAGCCTCACCAGTTGACCATTCTGGAATGACAGTTTCTAAGGCGTCGACAATCTGAAGGGCTTGTTGGATGTGTGTCTCATTTTGACTGTCCAGAAAGCACGATAGTCCATTGTTTAAAAAGTGTTCAAATCCTTTGGGGTAGGTTTTGTGTCGTAAAGTACAGAGTTCCAACTGCTTACACAAAGGCATCATGTGATCCACGACTTCCTGATAGCGCTTCTGATTCCGTAGCCAGCCGCAGACCCCTGCAGAACCTGCACTCAGGAATCGCCGCTGTTCGATGAGTTGTTCTTCCACCAGAGGGCGAGATAGACTTGATTGTTCAGGCACCATCATCAGCCAGTGTAAGTTGAGCTTCGATTCCAGTTCTAGTAACTCTGCTGCCGTTGTCGTTGTATCGGTGGATGGATTGAAGTATTGATAGTCATTGCACAAGTGAGTATAGCGATTGATCCAATTCTGGATTTGATCATTACCATTCGATTTCACCCCCATATTTTCAATACGTTTACGAATTTGTTGAAGCTGTTTGGCATTCGGATGATTCAGATAAAAGGTTTCGGCGATAACCAATAAAGAGATATCGTCTGGTTTACAGGATAGTCCCTTTTGGATGTAGGGTTCAGACTCTGTTGGATGGTCAAACACTGCGGCGGCCATCACGTGACACAATCCGGACGTGGTACATCGATTGAGAAGAATATTGTGATGAAAAGAGCGCTCAACAGGTGTTAGATTTTTGATGAATTTGCTTAGGTACTGTAGTCGCTCAACAGTCAATGGTTTTCGGTCGTTGTAGTCATATTCTTGGGTCATCTTGTTCACATAATATGCACGCACACAATCTGGGATGGTGGGCATTAAGTTGAGGATGATCTGTACGATGGTGTTTTGACTTTGGTTGGACGGTGTATCCTCTTGAATGCTTTCTATAAACCGAGAGAATATTGATGGGTCTGAGGGTAGTGTTTGATCTATGAGATGACGATGAATAGCGGATAGGACCTCGAACACCATGCCAGAATGGTTGTGGTGTTGGAACTCAAATTTAGGTAGATTGGCACACTCTGCACAGACCTCTTGGTAGAACTCTACGTTCTCAGCAATGGGATGTTGAGTAAATAGATCTGAAAGATGCCACATGATCAACCGGCTAATATCTTTCAATACTTCACTTCGTAACCATTCTTTGAATGGCGGTGCTTCATTGGCATCGGGCGTTTCTTGATCAAAACAAGTGTGCCATCTTAGGGTGCCTGATCGGTAAAATTTTACCGAATAGTTGTCTCTGATTTCTGCATATTCAGTCTCAAAATTGGCAAACACACCGTATTTTTTGTGTTTGTCAGGATCAATACCAAAGTGCCAGAGATTGTCTTTGTTAGGGACTGGAAATAATTGGAGGGTTTTGCCTCTGATCGTGAATATTAGGTCAGATAGAAATGGTGGAAGCGGTCGAGCAGTCATTTTATCATCTCTAGTTTGGGATACAATTGTCTCATCCTTTCAATGCTGTGAACTATTTAGACTGTATAGATTAACTATATTCTTTGTCTAGTAATTCGATGAAGTCAGGATGATCATGAAGATTGACCATGTCTGAATCATTGGCAAAATTTGTGATGTCCACATCACAATTCAATGCTTGTCGTACGTATTTGAGCGCGCGATCTAACTGGTTGGCACGAGCGGCTACGCAGGCAAAAGCATAGAGAGAGTGTCGCGTTGTCCAATTTGAGATGTGTTGTTCAAGCACATCCATGATTTGTATCGCTTGTGGGATATGCTCCTCCACTTGACTGTCGAGGAAACAAGAAAGACCATTGCCCATGAATGCTTCGAACCCCCAACTGTTTGTTTTGTGGCGTAACAGACAAAGTTCACCTTGATCGACCAGTGGCATCATGTAATCGACGACTTCTTGGTATCGTTTTTGGTTCCGCATCCAACCGCAAATACTTGCGGATCCTGCTGATAGAAAACGATTTTGATCGATGAGTTGTTGTTCTACAATCGGTCTTGATAGGCAAGTCGGATTAGGTAGTGTATGAAGCCAGTGTCTGTTCAGTTTGGCTTCCAGTCTCAGTAATTCTCGAGCCGTTTTCTTAGTGTTTGTCGATGGATCGAAGTACTGATAATCA
>CALDQI010000285.1:0-4889 GCA_937911635.1 uncultured Pseudomonadota bacterium
TCTAACCGAAGCCGATCATGTCTTCTTGGTTGATCCATGGTGGAATCCAGCGGTTGAAGATCAAGCCGCGGACCGAGCACACCGTATTGGACAAACCAAGTCCGTTATCGTCTACAGGCTGGTTAGTAAAGATACTGTTGAGGAACGAATCTTGTTGCTTCAAGAGCGAAAACGACAACTTGCTGAGACGGCACTGGGTGGAGCTTCACAAGGTTCATCAATTACCAAAGAAGATTTGTTGGAACTCTTGAAGTAACTGGAATGACAAACGCAACAACACATGTTTTTGTCATGGCTAGAGGACAAGGGACTCGGTTACACCCATTGACTGACGATACTTATAAACCAAATGTGTGTTTTGCAGGGCAATATCGCATTATTGATTTTGTGTTGTCCAATCTGGAACAATCCGGCATACAAAACATAACGGTATTAACCCCCAAAGATGGCGATCAACTCTGTCGTCACATTCAAAAGCATTGGTCTAATGTACGTACATATAACGTCACAACAGGTGACTCTTTAATTGGAAATGCAGCTTCCGTACTTCAAGCGTTGCGAGCAAATATTGACGAATATGCTACGCATATAGGGATCTTTCCCAGCGATCAGGTATTTCATTTTAATCTCCGCGAAACACTTCTTCAGCATCGATCATCGAACTGCAAAGCCAGTATACTAACTCGCTGGCATCGTTCTGATAGCGCCTATAAATTTGGTGTTCTTCGAGCAGAAAACAACACCATTATTGATTTCATAGAAAAGCCCAACTCTCTTCCCAAGTCATACATACAAAAAGATCTGTGCAGAGTCAATATGGGAATCTATTGGTTCAATCGAACTGAATTACTCAAAATACTGTTAAAAGATGCGCAGAATGTGTACTCATCAAATGACTTCGGACACGATGTTCTACCTCTGTTGATCAAGAATACATCGACACATATGATCGACATTGCGACTTCTACTCCGTGGGAAGACGTGGGTACCGTTGCATGTTATTGGGACGCTCACTGGAGATACAAAGCAGACTTACATTCTTGGAACATTCGAGAAACAATACCGGGATCTGTTTTGAAAACTGGATACACTTCCAGCCCAATCCCCACCACAACACAGATGGAACAATGCATTATTGGAGAGCGTGTCGCAATCGGAGAATACTGTACGTTAAAGCAAGTTATCGTAGACGCCGGATGTGTTCTAGACAATCACCTAGAGATATCTCTTGATACGCCGATATCGGGAACTGTCTATAAAACACCCGAGTGTCTGATCATACCCAAAAATTCTGTCGTGAAATACAACTACGATCGACAGATCATCACTGTCGAACAGCCGTAATGCACAAACTCCCTGTCTCTCGATACGATACATAGTGTTCATACGAAGGCCAATACGTACTCGCCACAAAGTCCTCTTTGGCTTTCATTGGACGGCGATCTCGGCGTTGAACCATCTGAACTTCGGACCAACCATTGCGCTCTAACAGATGCTTCAGTTCCCTCATTGAGAAAAGCCGTACTGGTACTTCAAGTGCGTCGATCCAATTGTGCGTGGCTGGATTTTCGACATACAAATCCATCATCATCGCCAATTTCGCCCCTGACTTTGCAATTCTAGCCCACTCTTTTAAGGCCTCTTCGGGTTTTGGATAATAATAGAGTGATTCAATATTCGTAATGCAATCCACGACTGAATCTGGAAGATCAATGGTTTCACCATTTCCAACAACGTATCGCTCTCTATCGCCAAATTGATTCGCTTGATTGGCTACAGCTATCATTTCAGGAGAGATATCCAGCCCAACACCATTCTCAACCCCTCTGTTGAGTAATTCTCGTACCAACCAACCATTTCCACATCCCACATCGATCGAATTAGACATCGAACGTAGATCGATGTCATCAAGCATTTGCATGGTGACATCCCAATGACCATTGGCCATCGACTCTGCCCTATTATTCTGGGCCCACTCATCAAATTCTGTCGCCAGTTTTTTGTATGGGTTACTCATACATCCTCCAAACTATAGGTCCGCGCATTCTGTTTAACAAGATGTCCAGTCAAAGACTCACATAAAGATATCTGGAGAGGATAAAAAATGAAAAGGGCGGACCACAGCCCACCCTTTAGACACTCTGACCTTATCCGAAGGTCACATACAAACCACTGCTTAGAATGGAATGTCTTCATCACCAGCGTTGCTTGAAAAATCAGGCATTGGAGCTGAAGATTTACTATAGGACCCGCCAGAAGATGCGCCTTCAGTATTTTGACGACTCAAAAAGGTTACATTATCAGCAACCACTTTTGCCTTCTTACGCTTTTGGCCAGTCTTTTCATCTGTCCATGAGTCATACTGCAAACGACCTTCAATGTATACCTGACGTCCTTTAGCTAAGAACTTGTGTACATTGTCAGCTGTTTGACCGAAACAAGTGACGGTGTGCCAATCAGTATGAGATTCACCACCGCGCTTCCGAGTCGTGGCGATAGAAATATCCAATACGGAAAGTCCACTATTGGTTTTACGGGGGGCTTCTGGGTCTTGACCAAGGTTTCCAATCAAAATAACTTTATTGACCATGGGGTGTTGCTCCTTTTGAGGATTGAGAAGTTGTCTCAGAATTTTTCATTCCTCGACGTTGTTGAACATACTTATTGTATACTAAAAGTAATCAAATTACAACTTTAAAGAGGTCATAATTTGTCCGTTTCAAAATTTACAGAACTAGAAAAAGCCTTAGAGAAAATCGAATTGGGACATGCATGTGCCGTTCCTACAGAAACTGTATACGGTCTCGCTGCTAGTATCGACAATCCACTGGCCATCCGGCAGATATTTGCGCTAAAAGAGCGACCCATCAATCATCCCCTCATCATTCATGCCAGCTCAATAGAAATGGCCTCTCGATATGCCATCTTTACTGATCAAGCCATCGCTATCGGACAGCGTTTCTGGCCCGGACCACTCACTTTAATTCTACCAAAGAAGGATTCTGTTCCACCAGAAGTCACAGGAGGCTTATCAACTGTCGGAGTCAGAATCCCAGACCACCCACTAACCAGACAGCTGATCGAGACACATGGTACTCCCCTAGCCGCTCCTTCGGCGAATAAGTTTGGAAAAACATCCCCTACCTGTGCCGATCATATTTTGGTCGATCACAATCATACCGTTCCAGTTCTAGATGGTGGTTCATGTATCGTAGGTGTGGAAAGTACCATTTTGGATCTGAGTGTCCAACCGCCATCCATTCGTCGATTGGGAGCCATTGGAAAAGAAGACCTATCTGATTTTATCGATGCTTTTGGAGAGAGCCTGACACCCACTTCAGGAACACATAAAGCGCATTATGCCCCTTCTACATCGCTTCTACTGTCAAACAACTTGGAAGAAGATACAATTCGATTGCAATCTCAAGGATTGTCCGTGGCGAGTCTTCCATTAATGGACAGTGAAACCTATGCACACACTCTATATGCCAAACTTCGAGAATTGGACACTCTAGGAGTCGATATCCTGATTGCTGAAAAGCCCCACAACGATGTATTGGGAAAGGCCGTACTCGATAGGCTCAACCGAGCGTCTGTAGGCTCTAAACTAAAACCAAAACACATCTGAAACAGTTTCGTTTCACCACTCTCGCCTTCTAAGCATCACCACCAATGCAGTCATCCACATGATGGGAGAAACACCTGTCACATGGCTACACTTACTGGGTTCACCTTCTGCATCCGGACTTCTATTACACCCTTTTGTCGGAACATCTGGGCCTGTATATCCTGTATCTCCAGCGTCGCCAGGTGATGCATTGGCTGCTCTAGGAGTCGGCGTTAAATTGGTGGAGAAGTCGGATGTATTAACATCTGTATCCACTCCATCTGGAGTCCTTCCGACTGTTTTTCCAGAGTCTGGGAAAATGGCAAAACTCTCACCGCCTTGATCATCCAACAAGCCTTCATCGGCATCTGGAATCGCTAGCAGATCTCCATACAATAGCGTATCTTCAATCCCGCCCAAGCAATTGATCAAACGTACGCCATCAACGCCTGTAGAAGCATTGCCCAAGCTGAGATTGCTGTCTAAGGTCAAATCTGCAAACTCAGCCGGTACATCAGATTCTCCGATGAGATAAAACGCTCCAGGGTCTAAGGATGTGCCAGCAGGAATTGTGGCTTTCGAATTCCATGAACTAGAGGCTGTCTCAACCGTCCACCCATCCATTCTCACAGATTCTGTACCGGAATTGTACAGTTCCACCCACTCTTGACCACTGTCTGTCCCATCTGGATTGGGCAATATCTCATTGATCTTGACCTGAAACTCCCCTTCTCCACAAATGATCTCGGGATTGGGTGCGCCTGGCGTGTTCTCATCGGCAAGGGTGAAGTCCAATCCACTCTGATCGCTGTCTTGGCCGTCCATAAATCTAGCTATTGATTGTCCTTCTTTCGGTTTTGGAGCTGCCGACGTCGCAATATCTTCATTGTCATCCAATAGTTCATCCGGATTGTCAGCGAGCCCATTGTCCGACGGACCATAAATCACTGTGTCTGCCACTCCAGGACCGCAGTGAAGCAATCTTAGGCCATCTGCATTGGAAGAGGCTAGAGTCATATCCAAGTCAGCTGAGAGAGGCACTGTGACATCTGCATTCTCTACATATTCTCCACCGATGAGTAAAAACCCGTTGCCATCTATCGTCGTTCCACTAGGAATGACGAACTCACCACTCGAGTAATTTGGATTGCCGCCCCACTCTAATTTCCAACCAGTTAGCTCTACTGAAGAACCGGAATTGTTGTAGAGCTCAACCCATTCACGACCCTCGTCATCGCTAATTTCAGTACCATCTGAAAGAACTTCATGTGGATTTGGCATG
>CALDQI010000286.1:0-2675 GCA_937911635.1 uncultured Pseudomonadota bacterium
TAAACGAGCATTACACTGTACAGAGTTATCTCAAGACCACCAAGTCCGGTGGACTCTTGGAATTGCCCCTCGGTGCCGATGAAAACATTCGAATCAAAAGAAATATTACGCCTCTACAACGTAAAGAAGGAATGTTGAAACAACAAGACATCACCGATTACACGGTCACCATTGAAGTTGGAAATTACAAACAGAAGGCCATCTCAATTCGAATTGTTGATCAAATCCCAATTACACAGATGGATGAAATCTCAATTGAGTTCTTAGAGGCTTCCCACGACTATCAACAACAAAAGAATCATCAGGGCATCTTATATTGGGATTTGGAGATTCCTGCTGGTGAGACAGAAACCATTGAACTGAAATATTCTATCGCCAGACCAAAAGACTGGAAAATATGGGGGAAATAATCATGCTTTGGATAACACTATTGAATTGGACATTCGCAGACACCATTGACTCAGTTTTGGTCTTCACTGATCGAGCGGAGATTACTCGTCAGGGTACAGCAAAATGCTCGAACAACACCGCTGAGATAACGTTCACTCAATTACCTTTTTCGACAGACACCAAAACCCTTCGTTCTGAGATATTGAGCGATGGTTCCATTGTGGGAGTACGGCATCGAACTGTAACTCACGACCAATCCATCGATGCACGGGCTCAAGTTCTACTGAAAAAAAGAAGTGAACTCAACCAAGACCTTCGAAGCAAAATGAATGAAGACAACCGGCTTGCAAAAGAGCTTGGACTTTTGAGTCAATATGAAAAGCAATTCGCCAAATCTCTCAAAGTGGAACTGAATGCAACAAAAGACCTTCGTGCCAAATGGGGGGCTGGATTGCAAACGCTCAGTGCAGAGAAACTAAAAGTAAGCGATGCTAAATACACCGTATCCCAACAGATTACGGACCTACAATTGCAAATAGGACTGATCAACAGTCAACTCAATCGTCTGAATGTTCAGCCCACTCAGCAGAGTATTGAAGCCACCGTTCTGACCAAATGTACAGGAACCAGTACGGTTCAAGCCACCCTCAATTATGTTGTTCCTTCTGCAAGCTGGACTCCTGAAAGTGATTTGTTTGTAGAGTCTAATGGTGATGGACAGAATGTTAAACTCCAAGTCTCCGCACAGATACGTCAAGCAACTGGCGAAGATTGGACCAATGCCAGAATCACATTGAGCACTGCGCAACCGAATCTTGGCTCTTATGCCCTCTACCCTTCACCAATTCGAGTCAGTGGAAAGGCAAACAAAGAACAAAAGGTGATGGTTCAAAGCACCGAAGACCGTTCTTCTCTCAGTAATGCTGGGGCAGTCAGTTACAAGGCAACGAGTGTTGCGATAGATGACAACGGACAATCTATGCAATTATCATTGCCCCACAAAACGACAATCTTAAGCAACGGACAACCCCACTGGGTACCTATTGACGTCGTTCAGACAGATGGGTCTTTGCAAAACATTTCTATCCCACGTGCAACACCGTACGTATTTGAAACCGTTACCTTTACCAATCCTACAGCCTATTCATTACTTGGTGGATCGATGCATCTGTATAAAGATGGCGTTTACGTCGGCGATCATCATCATAGTACAACAGCACCGGGCGAAAAGATGGAGATATCTCTTGGGACATTGGCCCATCTTCGTGTTGAACGAAAGACCTTAACAGACAAACGCAAAACCAAAATGCTGGGTAAATCTCAGCAACTGACTCGGGCATACTCCATTTCTATTCTGAACAACTCCAGTGAAACAGAACCGATTCAGATCCGTGAAGCCATCCCACTATCCAAGAATGAAGATATTCAAGTCACTCTGTCCAACGAAGAAACGACAGGGACCTATGAAGTCGATCAATACAAAGGTTTTGTAACGTGGTCAATGGACTTAGAAGCCGGAAAACGAGAGACTGTACAGATCCTATACAATATCCAGGTACCTTCAGACTGGCAGATGAACTGACCCAGCCTCAATAATCGCGATTTAGTTTCTCAATGCGCTTGGGCTCTCCTCGTGGAAACTCAAGCACTTCCCATGTAACAAATAATCTGGGATTTACAAAGGTTGGTTCCAAAGCGGCTCCGATACTCATATGGGTACAGGTCTCGCAAAGAAAAACTTGGAAATGACCTGGTGAATCTATGGCAAGAGCCAAAGCCTCATCTGCAGTCAATGCAGCCGCCACATTCTGATGATGACTGGCTCTTGGATGAGCCAAGTTGGCTGCCTTTGAAATCACCCCGTTGGTTACACCATCAATTCGATGATTCACAGTGCCTGTTGAGGCCATCAATGCCGAATGTTCTCTGGCAAGTGGTACAAACAACCCAAAAGGTTTGAGTGGTCTCAGGCTTCGTTCAATACGCATTTGATTGACGGCTTGAAACAATTGCTTTTCAGCCAATATGGGATTGCTCGATGCATGGTTCACAATCGTAGAAGTCACCCGTGGAATTGGGATATCAACAAATACACTGAACAACAATGCTATTTCGTTGTATTGACTCGATCCCTTAGACCGTTGTAGCAGTACCTCGAAACGATATTCCCCAGGAACATGAAAATCTTGAATCCAACGGTGTGCATTTGGCAACAACTGGATTCTTTCTACCGGTCGATCTGGAGCTGAAATGTACAACAACGCTCTATCCGCATCAAAATCGCC
>CALDQI010000287.1:0-3850 GCA_937911635.1 uncultured Pseudomonadota bacterium
TCTTTGTCACCATCGTTGTCAAGATCCACTAAAGCGGCGGCCTTAACACGATCAACGCTACCTAGATTCGCAAGCTCGGTGATGTTTTCAAATTTACCTTCACCATTGTTGCGATACAGTTGAGACTTACCCCAACCACCAACATAGACATCTGCATCGCCATCAGCGTCGACATCACCTACAGTGATTGCATACCCACCGCGTCGGAGAGCTTCAAGACGCTCAAACAATGGAACGGTATCCAATCCCGCTTCTTCAGTTACATCAGCGAATGCGGGCTTTGCTGTGGTAAGGATCTCTTGCTCAGGCATTTCAAAACTGGACACTTTCCAAACGCCATCTACTTGAACAGCAGACAACGTCGCCCATCCACGATCGTGACGCATCAAATCGTGAGACTTTGCACGAAAGTCAACAAACACATTGCAGACGATAACACCAGCATCAACCAAATCTACGTTGTGAATCTCCATGTTGAAAAATTCAGCCTCGGTAAAATCATTGAGGTATGCGTCAAAACCACCATCGGTACTTGGAACACCTTTACGCTCTAAGATACCTGCAATCTCACGAACCTTCTCTGTATCATCCAGTACTTGTAAACCTGCAACTTTCGAATTCTCAGCAAGCAAGGACTTGATGGATTGAGAATCCAAACTGAGCATGGCTGCTTCCAACGGCAAAATCACATCTTTCTCAAGGGCACCTATAAACGTTTCTTGCTTTTGCACAATCGCAGGCACATCTTGTCGAATGTTGTCTTCAAGCGCCAGCAAGATTTGCTGTGCTCGATCTTGTGCAGAAGCTGCACCTATTTCAGCAATAGACAACTCTTGGGCTGTTTCTTCTTCACTTGAAGAACAAGCAAGCGTAAGCGCGATCAATCCAAATGAACATAGTCTCATTTTGAACTCCGTGATGGGGGTATGTTGAAGTGTGCAATATTGAATACTTGCATTGCAAAAGCAATCGAACACACTACAAGAATGCAATGATTACCCTTGTTTATACCATAAGTATAACAAAGTTCTCGAGTACTGATGAGTATTTTTTGGTGATTTACATCAGACTCCCCAACCTTGAGTAATCCAATTGTATGAATGGGAATACATTTGACGGACAACCGAGTACTTTGCTACCTTAGAATAGATGCTGTCTATACTCTATTCATCGATAATATCAGCCCAAGCCTTAGATCCAACACAGATCTACTCTTGGATCGGAACTCAATCGCCGACCCATCATGCAGAATTTTTCCATGACTATGGTGACGTCACAGAGAGTTTTTACAGAACGCTGATCTCATGGAGCAACACACAACTCAAACGATCTGCAAAATCTGCTGTCGTACTTCACCAACAAAATCAATGTACTGAGGGCGCACTGTTCAAAAGCATGAACCCAAAATCAATTGCACCAAACGGTTCCACCGAAGAAATTCGATTTATCGAGTCTTTGTTTTTAATTGAATCTTCCTATTGCTTGCCCGCTGTAAAACTTCAACATGCCTATGATGTCTTTATGTCCAAAGAATTTCGCATCGATGTGATGCCTCAGGTAATCGACTTCACCAAAACTGCAGGCGGATCCTGCGTGAAAAGTTCTGGAGTCACAGGTATCCTACTTCCATCTGAATATTGCACATACAATCGAGAACTGAAAGATTCAGAGACCATCTTAGTGTATTCCTCTTTGCAATCTGCCAACACAGACCCTGAGCATCAGCCCCTCTACTTCAGAGAAGAGGTCATCGTATTTTCTCAACTCGCTAGTGGTGTCGCTATATATCGAGCAACATTTAGCCGGTCGCAAGACTTGGGTACGACATCTAAGTACCTACTGAGAAATACCGTGTCGACCAGTCAGGGGAATATACGTGACGGATATTACGAATGGCTTCAGAAGTAATCCATCGGAAACAAAAAAGGTCTCCCAAGGGAGACCTTATGAACAAAGAAACTTGCCAACTAGCTGAGAAGTTTCTTCATCATAGCACCCATGTCAGCAGGTGAACGAACCACTGCAACACCGGCCTCTTCCATCGCTTGAAATTTGGCCTCGGCTGTCCCTTTACCACCAGAAATGATCGCTCCAGCGTGACCCATGCGTCGTCCCGGAGGTGCTGTTGCACCGGCGATGAACCCAACCACTGGCTTGTTCATGTTTTCTTTGATCCAAGCACAAGCATCTTCTTCAGCAGATCCACCAATCTCTCCAATCATAATGACCGCATCGGTATCTGGATCATCATTGAAGAGTTTCATGGCAGCAGTGTGGTTGGTACCGATCACTGGGTCTCCACCAATACCAATACAGGTTGACTGACCGAGCCCAAGATCCGTAAGTTGACCCACCGCTTCATAGGTGAGTGTACCAGATCGAGACACTACACCGATACGACCAGGCAAGTGAATGTGACCGGGCATGATACCCATCTTACATTCACCTGGAGTGATCAAACCAGGACAGTTTGGACCAATCAAGGTCAAACCGCGCTCTTTTACATACGCGTTGGCTTTCACCATGTCGTTGGCTGGAATACCTTCAGTAATCGCAACGATCACTTCGATACCGGCATCGGCGGCTTCCATGATGGCATCCGCTGCAAATGCAGGTGGTACAAATATCATGGTTGCATTGGCACCATGTTGCAATCGAGCTTCGCGTACAGTGTTGTACACAGGAACGTTGTGACCTTCAGAGTCAAATACCAAGCCACCTTTACCCGGAGTGACACCAGCCACCAATTTGGTACCGTAGTCCAAACAGGCTTTTGCGTGACGACCACCGTAAGAACCAGTGATCCCTTGACAAATGACGCGCGTTTCAGAATTGATCAATACAGACATGTTCTTCTCCTTATTTTTGAACTGCGCTCACAGCCTTTTCCGCTGCTTCTGCAAGGTTATCGGCAGTAATGACAGCCAAGTCAGACTCAGCCAAGAGTCGTTTTCCTTCTTCTGCCTTGTTTCCAGACAGACGAACGACGAGCGGTACAGTTAGACCACATTCAGAAATCGCAGCCAAAACACCCTCTGCGATCACTTGACAGCTCATGATGCCACCAAAGATGTTCACGAGAATGCACTCCACGTTTGGATCCTTGGAGATGAGTTCTAGAGCCACCTTAATCTGCTCGTGCTTCGCTGATCCACCGACATCCAAGAAGTTGGCTGGGGAGGCCTCTACACCACGATTTTGGGCTTCATACTGAATGATATCCATAGTTGACATCGCCAAACCAGCACCGTTCACCATACAGCCGATGTTTCCATCGAGTTTGATGAAATTCAGTTGATACTTTTCTGCTTCCGCTTCATATGGATCCTTCTCACCTTCGTCTTCCTGTGCAAAGAGTTCTTTGTGACGGAAAAATGCATTGGAGTCAATGGACATCTTGGCATCAAGTGCGACCACTGCACCACTTGGTTCAACAATCAAAGGATTGATCTCAAGCATGTCTGCATCATACTTCATGAACACATTGTAGAGATCTTTGAACATCTTAATGCCGCTGAACAACGACTTCTTGTTGTCACCTAAGCCAAGTTTAAATGCCATCTCTCGTGCTTGAAAGTCACTTAATCCAGCGAGTGGATGAGCATATACTTTAACGATGGCGTCTGGATTTTCTTCGGCAACCTCTTCGATCTCGGTTCCGCCTTCCGATGAGCACATCAATACAATTTGAGACGTTTGACGATCCAACAACACCGCAGCATAGATTTCACGTTCAATGTCAGCACCCACAGTCACAAAGATGGTGTTTACTTTCACACCGCCGATACCGGTTTGCTTGGTGACCAACACATTTCCGAGCATGGCTTCTGGAGCTTAGGTGGCGACGTCT
>CALDQI010000288.1:0-2861 GCA_937911635.1 uncultured Pseudomonadota bacterium
CACCGATCCAAGTACTGTGGATGATATGGATTGCGATGGTGTGTTGAGTGTGGATGATTGTGATGATGATGATGGTTCATTGGTCGCTGTTGCAGATGATATGGACTGTGACGGTGTGTTAGGTGTGGATGATTGTGATGATATGGACCCAAGTACAGTTTATGATATGGATTGCGATGGTGTGTTGGGCATGTACGATTGTGATGACTATGATTCTGCGATCGTTACCGAATGTATAGGGTTTGATTTGGGTGGTCAGAGCATTGATATGGTGTTGATTACAGCAGGTGATGACCCACTTGGAAAGTATACGTTGACCAATGACTTCTATATGATGACTACTGAGGTGACCCAAGGGATGTATACGGCGTTGATGTCTTATGACCCAACGACGTATTCGACGACCTATGGAGTTGGCAATGATTATCCTGCTTACTATGTCAATTGGCATATGGCAGCAGACTTTGCGAATATGGTCACTCAGCAACACAACAGTGTCAATGGGACATCTCTACAAGAGTGCTATTCTTGTACAAATTCCGGAAGCACAGGTGTGACTTGTACTGCGTCCGTAAATCCCTACCAATGTAGTGGTTATGTGTTGCCAACAGAAGCAGAGTGGGAATATGCTGCTCGCAGTGGTACTCTGTATGATTTTTGGACACCAAATGGTGGTGGGAATCACTCTGCGAATAGTTGTGGTAATGAAGTGGATGATACTACAGTGACGATTCAAGATGGGAGCAGTAATCCACCAGCATTGTCAGAATACTCTTGGTTCTGTGGCAATCGATATGATCTGACATACTACAACACTTCTAAGCCAGTAGGATTAAAACTACCAAATGGCTTTGGACTCTACGACATGCATGGAAATCTTTGGGAGTGGACTGCTGACTGGTGGGGCTGCTCTTTTCCACAGACCAGTACAGACCCGTACTGCGGGTCTGGAACTTCCAACCGCGTCAAGCGTGGTGGCGTCTTCTGTGACAACCCGTACTTCATGCGGGCGTCGAACCGTGACTACAACCTCCCGACGTACCGCTACGACATCGGGTTTCGTCTAGGACTTCACCCATAGCCCCACAGACCTGTACAGGTCTGTAATTCCCCGTACTAAAGGATGAATCTGACGCTATATTCTTCGCCTATCGCTGTCTAGAGAAGATTCGCATACGAGAGTATAGCGAACTTCTCTATCCTATCGATGGCCTTTGAATCTATCGCCATTCACATCCTTGAAACTACGGAGGTGTGTTGGGGGGTGTCAAATGACTTGTTGCGTGGACTCCAAATAAATTATCCGTCAATAATTTGAAATTTATCATATAAGATGAGTGTATAATGTAGAATATAACTAAAAAGAACCTTGTGTTTTGATAATAAGGAGGGTGTATGTTTCGAACAGCCATTGAAGAATTGGTTGCATGGAAAGAAGAGCACAATCGAAAACCGTTGATTGTACGCGGTGCCCGTCAGGTGGGGAAGACTTGGTTGATTCGCCATTTTGGTCATATGTGCTTTGACAATGTCATCGAGATCAATTTTGATCAGTACCCTGAAAAGTCGAGTTTGTTTGTCCGCAACATCACCCACAGTCTACAGTTTATTGGCATTGACAGT
Organism: uncultured Pseudomonadota bacterium; assembly: GCA_937911635.1. GTDB lineage: Bacteria > Myxococcota_A > UBA796 > UBA796 > UBA796 > CAJWHX01. The sequence continues at coordinate 1,624 of CALDQI010000288.1, forward strand.
CAGCAATCCATTGTTCCCGGCAAGACATTGCTTTTGTTGGATGAGATTCAAAGTGCCCCCCATATTCTTCCAATTTTGCGGTACTTCTATGAGGAGTGTCCCGATTTACACATTGTTGCCACAGGTTCTTTGTTGGATTTTGTGCTGGAAGATCATGACTTTTCGATGCCTGTTGGACGCATTTCCTATGCCTACTTGGGCCCGATGACGTTTGCAGAGTTTTTGTTGGCCCTGGGTGAAGAAGGTCTGCACTCGTTGGTACACAGCCCCACAGATGTTCTGATTCCAGAAGCTCTGCACATTCGTTTGTTGGAATGTATGAAACTGTATTGGATTGTTGGTGGCATGCCCGCCGCGGTAGAAGCTTATGTTGCCACGGGGGATCTGCGACTGGTACAACAAGAGCATCACAGCATTGTACAAACCTATCAAGATGATTTTGCCAAATATCAGCGCCGAGTAGACACCCATCTACTGCGCGTGCTGTTTAAAAAGATTCCCACGACTTTGGGGCAAAAGGTCATGTACAGTAAATTGCATCGTGATGCCCCTCATCAAAAAGTGTCCAAACACCTTCAACTGTTGGCGATGGCTCGATTGGTTCATCTCGTGCACCATTCAGATAGCAACGGTTTACCATTGGGGGCAGAGGTCAATTTACGGGACTTCAAACTGCTATTTTTGGACATCGGTCTACTCACTACGATGCTTCAACTTCCGCTCCATCAACTCTCTGATTTGGATGCGTTGATTTTTGTCAACAATGGTGTCATGGCCGAACAGTTCGTTGGCCAGCAATTGCTCTATCGGCATGGATTTCGTGTGGTGCCCGAACTGTACTATTGGCGACGACAGGCAAAGAGTTCATCTGCCGAGTTGGATTATGTAATCGAGTATCAGAATGCCGTGCTTCCGGTCGAGGTGAAAGCGGGCAAGTCTGGTAGTCTAAAATCACTGCACTGGTTTGTTGCCCATAAGGGATGCGCACAAGCGTTGCGCTGTAATACTCATCAACAAACGACCGAGAAGATTCAAACTGTAGTGGGAGAACGTTCGGTGGCTTATCAGTTGTTGTCGGTGCCACTATATCTAACGAAAGGATGAATCGAACTAAGGGATGAATCTGACGCTATATTCTTCGATTATTCTCGTCTAGAAAAGTTCGGGTACACAGAGAACACCCCACTTTGATATCCTTCGGAGATTCTTGCCCCTTCAGATCCACTCTCAACTTTGAA
>CALDQI010000289.1:0-4293 GCA_937911635.1 uncultured Pseudomonadota bacterium
TGGATCAACGACTCAAAGGCGACCAATATAGAAGTCACCGAAGCCGCACTAAGAAGTATGACAGAACCAGTGACCCTTCTCATAGGTGGCGCCGGTAAGCAAGGTGCCGATTACACGCAACTGAAGGATCTGATCCGGAAAAACACCACTCAGATTATTTGCTTTGGAGCCAGTGGAAACGAGATCCATTCACAATTATCCACCGTTATTACAGAAAATATTCAATGCACCGTTACAGTTGACTTGTCAAGTGCAATTCAATTGGCTAGACTAAAAGATGACCCCCGACCCGTTTTGCTATCCCCCGCCTGTGCATCCTTTGACGGCTTCAAGAATTTCGAGCATCGAGGTCGGTTTTTTAAAGAGACCCTTCTAGCATCGGAAGCTGTATGACCCAAAGAATTGATCACTGGCTTGTCCTCATCGTAACCCTCCTTGTCACAGGAGGAATGTTGATGGTTTTCTCCGCCAGCGCAGTGGGTAACCCCACCGTTGTTGGGGCCGAATTCAAGTATCTGATTCGTCAAGGTATGGCCTTGGGCGTTGGTTTATCTCTTTGTGTTGCCGCCTCTCTTGCAACCTCCAAAATATGGCGAGGGATTCACCAATATATCTATTTTACTATGGTTGTGGGCCTCATCTTCTGTCTTATACCGGGAATCGGGCACTCCTCTCACGGGGCCGCACGGTGGATTGGCTTTGGCTCAATCAACTTTCAGCCTTCTGCCTTCGCCAAAATTGCCGTTCTGATCTCCTTGGCTGCCTTTCTCCATAAGCACAGGGGCAAAGTGCATTTGTTGCCCACTCTGATTCAAGCCGCGACCATTCCAGCGTTCATGATGGCCTTTATCATTGTCGAACCGGACTTTGGAACCTCTCTCATCATTGCCTCCTTGAGTTTCTTTATGATGGTCATTGCCGGTATGCGTATGAAACATCTTCTCGTATCCTCTGTCGGATTGCTTACTGTTGGCGGAGTGGTCTTAATGTCCGCTGAGTACCGGGTGCGCCGTATGTTGAACTTTCTCGACCCGTGGCAAACCAGACAGTCTGAAGGATATCAGGTTGTCCAAAGCTGGATTGCCATGCACAACGGTGGCTTGAACGGTCAAGGGTTGGGAAACTCAATCGCCAAACGTCAGTTCCTACCTGAGCCGTGGACCGACTTCATCGCAGCCGTGATTGCCGAAGAACTTGGCTTTGTTGGTATCGTTGTCCTCATCTCTCTATTTGGAGCCCTACTCTGGCGAGGACTCTACATTGCACGCCACGCAAAGGACGCCTTTTCAATGTACCTTGCCACCGCACTTACGTTTATGATCGTTGGCGAAGCCTTCTTCAATCTGGGTGTTGTCATGGGTGTCGTTCCACCGAAAGGACTTGTTCTTCCCTTTATATCCTACGGTTCATCAGCGATGATGGCCAATATGACCGCCATCGGAATCTTGATTGGCATCAGTGCTGAGAGAAAGGATACCCCTATGGAAAAGGGGTGGTACAAAGCCCCTTCTATCGCATCACATACCGAATCTGAAACTCAGCCACAATTGAGTGAAGCCTTGGATAAACTTGAAGAACTCGGAAGTGTCGAAGAGGTCTCTGTCGAGTCAGCTACAGTGGGTCTCCAACCATGATGTTTCAAGGGAAAATCCGACACATTCACTTTGTAGGGATCGGCGGATCGGGTATGAGTGGGATCGCTGAAGTGCTTCTAAATCAAGGCTTCATCATTACTGGTTCTGATATGAATACCTCTAAGACAATAGAGAGATTACGCTCATTGGGAGCACAAATTACAATCGGACACACCCCTTCAAATATTGATGGAGCCCATGTTTTAGTGACATCTACGGCCATTCCAAAACGGAATGTGGAAGTCGTAGAAGCAAATAAACGCAGTATACCAGTCATCCCACGCGCGGAGATGCTCGCAGAACTGATGCGTATGAAATACGGTCTTGCAATTGCTGGATCGCATGGAAAAACGACGACGACCAGTATGGTGGCAATGTGTCTGGTCGCTGGTGGTATGGATCCAACAACGGTCATCGGTGGTAAACTGGACGCTTTTGGATCTTCCGCCAAGTTGGGTCATGGTGACTATCTGGTTGCAGAAGCCGATGAATCTGATGGCTCCTTCATGCTCCTCAGTCCAACCATCGCCGTCGTAACAAACATTGATCCTGAGCATCTCGACCATTGGAAAACTGAAGAAAATCTGATTGTCGGTTTTCATCAGTTCGTCTCTAAGGTTCCCTTCTTCGGGTGTGCAATACTTTGTTATGATGATCGACGAGTTAGAACGTTGATCCCCTCTATCCAACGCCGAATCATCACATATGGATTGGATCCCAAGGCAGATGTTCGTGCCATTCACATTCGTCAGGATGGTCTGAGCACTTCTTTCATCGTCGTTCACAAACAAGAATCTCTGGGCAGAATCACCATCTCAATGCCTGGTCAACACAATATATCCAACGCCTTAGCTGCCATCGCTATGTCCTTGGAATTGAACATTCCATTTGCAACAATACAACAAGGGTTACATCAATTTGGTGGCGTCAATCGACGCTTTACAGTGACCAAAGAAGGACCGCTAAAAACAAATCCCAATTCGAAATCGATCACCCTCATCGACGACTATGCCCACCACCCAACTGAGATCAACGCAACGCTGACTGCAGCCAGACAAGCCTGGCCCACACGGCGCATCATCGGTGTATTTCAACCTCATCGGTTTACTCGCCTTCGCGATCATTGGGAAGAGTTTTCAGACTGCTTTAAAGATATAGACCAAGTGATAGTTTGTCCTGTCTACACGGCTGGTGAAAAGCCCATCGAAGGATTTAATGCAGCCAATATATCTGAAAAGATTGGCGGAAAAGCCAGTCTCGTTTCATCATTGGATGAGGCACATACAGTAATCGCCAAGCGTCTTACGGCAGATGATATCGTCATCACATTGGGCGCTGGAAATGTCAACCACATCTGTACTACACTTGGAGAACTGATCGATGGCTAAAGGCAAACGCTCAAAGGTAGCGGAACTACACTGGACTGAAGAGTTGGGTCAAATAGATGGTGTACACATTCATGACGATCATCAGTTACACCAGCACACCCCTCTGAGAGTTGGTGGACCTGTGGAGGCGTGGGTACGATGCAACTCAATCAGTGCACTACGAGCAGCAATGCCAATCGTGCGCAAGCAATCTTGGAGGCTTCACTGGCCCTTTGAAGATTGGCTTGTCAAAGATGGTGGATTAAATGGCGTGGTCCTTCGATTGGAGGGAGAATTTGAATCGGTCAGAACAATCGAACATGGAGTGGAACTTGGTACTGCGGCACTGTGGTCGTCTCTAACTGGTGTTGAGAATGCCCCCAAAGAGTTGCAACAGTGGTCTGGGTCTGTCGGAGCCGCAATATTGTCTAAGAATGCAGCCAAGCTGTTTGCTGGGTTTGAGATTGAAGTCGAATGGCTACGAGGTCGGCATAAGCATCGCCGATTTTTCGATCATCAAACGCCTCTGGAGATCCCAGAAAATGCACTTCCCCTCTTCGTACGACTATTCAATGTTCGGCGACCGCGAAAGTTAATACCAACGCGTACGGGGCACATATTTTCTCTAGACAAAAGTTATCCTCTGGGACAAACGTTGATCGATTTGAATCTACACGCCGTACGTCTTCGTTCATGGAAGGTCTCCGAGACCAATCCCAATGTCATCGTCCACTTGGGTAAGGGGCAGCTGGGAGACCTCCAACTGCTACAAAAGGCCCTCAATCAACGATTGCAACCCGCTCGAAACACCAAATTAGCTTTCCGGCTTCCCGTCATTGGACGCAAATCTTAAATTATGGAGTCACCAGATGTCTACACCTAGATTTACCAGTGAACACCGTGTTGGTGTCTTGATGGGGGGGCTCTCTCCGGAACGAGACATCTCCATGAAGTCTGGCAAAGCCGTCGCTGAATCTCTGCGTTCCAGGGGCTACACTGTCATTGAAATTGTCGTCAATCGAGATATTGCCAGTGTGCTTGAACAAACAAAGATTGATGTCGCTTGGCTTGCGCTCCACGGTACGTACGGTGAAGATGGTTGCATACAAGGTCTGCTGGAGATTCTGCAAATTCCCTACACGAGTTCTGGTGTACAAGCCTGTGCTGTGTCGATGCACAAAACCAGCACCAAACGCTTGCTTCAAGATACCACTGTTCGATTGTGCAAAGATTCAGTGTGGTATGCCGACCAACCATTCCCCTTAGATTGGCAAGCCCCTCTGGTCATCAAA
>CALDQI010000290.1:0-4716 GCA_937911635.1 uncultured Pseudomonadota bacterium
TGAATCATCACTGTCGCCCCTATGACTCCGAGATGTCCATCCTTTTCGGTCTGGTTTACCCCGTTTGCCATCCCACTCTTTTCGTTTCGGTTGTCCACCCTTATGACCTTCATCTTTGCGAGATGACGATTGAGAGGAATTGCTCCCTCTGGAGGGTTTGGAAAAAGACCGCTCTCCAGATTTATTTGAATGACCGGTTGGCTTTTTACGGCCAGTATTGTTGGGACGACGATTGCGCATAATATTCTCTGAGGGGGAAAAGCATCTATTGAGTATACAGGGGAGGATTTTACGACTTAACCAATGGCATGCAAAGCCTTAGCAGACATCAGCGTAAAGATGACCGCAATGAGTAGCAGTTGACCCACTGTTCCTTTGACCAGCTTATTGGAAAACTGTCCACCATCCATCAAATACTGAATTTCAGGTTGAACCATTCTTTTCGCAAGTACTTCAATTGGTCCCCACAACAACAAGGCGACCCATGCCCACCACATGTTCATAATGGGTACACCATTCCAATTGACCATCCACAAAGACAGACCAACAAGCAACGTGAGTCGTCCGGTGTTCATCAGTATTGTGTGAAGAATCTGCAAGGCTTTTGCACCTTTATTTGGTTTCAATGCAAGGACAACGTTGATCAACGCAATTCCAAACATCAAGTAGGCCAGCGACTTATGGCCATGAATCAAACCAACTTCCACAACATACCTCCCTGATTAGACGACAGGTGTGAACTAGTTCCAATCTATCCAATTTGGAGCGATATATCCAGCGAATATCGCAGCATGGCAAGATTGCACCGAAATTCTAGAGGGTCATTGCTGCGTAGACCTTGGCCAGCTGCTGGGAAAAATTGTTCATGTTGTCTATGGATACAAATCCATGAGGACCGTACATATAGGGCAAATACTCTTGTCCGTACGGATCAACCGTGATGCAGAATGGGGTAATCCCACTTTCTCTCGCCTCTATTAGGGCTGCCCTGGTATCTGCCTGAGCATAGGCATCAAAATAATACTTGTCTCCACAGTCCAATGGTTTTCCATCTGATAACAACAACAGAATCCTTTGCTGTTGTGGCCAATCCTTCATCTTTTGAACCACGTGCCGGATTGCGGCGCCGTCACGATTTTCCATTTTCCAGATCATCGAACCAACTTTGGTCTTTGTCTCTTCAGTCCATGGCTCATTGACATCTTTGGCAATATAAAAGGCCACTTGTTCTTTTCCAAAGCCACTATATCCATAGATACCGAAGGGGTCTCCGATACTGTGAAGCGCTTCAGACATCAACAGAAGTGCAGACTTTTCGATGTCCAATATCGGAACCGCTTCCTTGGTAATTTCATTGGTACTCGATGATAAGTCGACCAAAAATGCAATCGCCGGATCTCGGTTGCTATGCTGCATTCTGGAATACAAATTGGTATCGGGAGTTTGTCCCATTTTCCGTTGTACCCGAGCATCCATCCAACGGTCAAACTCCAATCTATCTCCATCTTCAAGCCCTCGTTTACGAGTGGATAGATTGTCTTTCAACATCTGAAATATCGATCGAATCTTACGCATCTCTTGTCCATGAACCTGTTGAGTGCGTTCACAGAACTGAGCACCGGAGGTGGTTGACTGAACGAGGACTTCTCGAACGAGAGTCCAATTGGGGCGAACGTCTGCCAGCTGCATATCCCATTCTGGATACCGATACATCCCACCTTCGACTTCCGAACCGTCGACAATGAACTCTGATTTTAACGGTGCGGGACCTTCTGTACGTTCAGACAGCAATGTTCCCTCACCCATCGGGTTATCGGTCAAGAACTGAAGCTGCTCAAATACATCAGCATTCTCAATCGAGGCTTTTCTCTGAGCCTGCGGTAGAGTTATCGTAGTTGATTTCGAGACAGAATTTTCTGCCTGCAAACGCATCCTTTTTCGCTTACGGTTGATTTGATCCATTGAGAACGGCACGTCCAATCGCGCATCTGATTTGATATTGAGTGCATATAAATCTTGATACAAAGATTGAACCAAAGAGATACTGTCGGCTACTGTCATTTGTTCTGAAGACAACTCCCGAATCATCCTTTGATGGGTGGACAATATGGGATGTAGTTCGACCGACAGTTCAATACTGGCAAACAACGTCTGAACATCTGCCATCAAACGCATCAACAGACTGCTTTTGGGTTTGCTTGCTTCAACCTCAGCCTCAGCCCTTCTCTGGGTGAGAACTTTATGAGCCACACCGGGATATACTGCAGACAAATGAGCAGCCACTCGATGTTCCTCTGCTAAGAAGAAGAGTGCCTTTGCCAAACGCTGATCTGGAAAGTGTCGGAAAAACCGTTCCATCAACAGTTCATTGTCACGAGCCACCGGTGGTGCTTCCAAGACATCAGACAACTCGAACTCGAAGGAACCAAACTCAAACAAAGCCGAAAGACGAGCCACCCAAACTCGATACTCTTGCCATGCAAATTCGTCTCGTCCTTCAATATACGTCGGCAGAAATATATCGATCCCGTCAGTGTATGCTCTGTCAGAAGACTGGATGGTCACAGCCCCCTGCCAAGGACCAAGATGACTCTCCATATACGGCCACAATCTAGATTGAAGGTCCGATAAGTACACTCTATTGGTGGCGGTTTTCCACTCGGAGTGACTCTTCGCTGTGTCAAGCCTCAAAAGACTCAGGGCTGTTGCAAGATTGCCCCCCTCATTTTCAGTGGAGTTGGATTTTTGCACCCATGCCGAAATCCACTCATCATCGAACTGTGTGATCAGAGTTGGAAGGACATTCCACAATTCCATCACCCACTCATCAGAATTTCCGGCGGTTTTATTGACTGCACACAAGTTCATGAAAGATTTTGAGAACCGTTGCCGATGAAAATTCCCGCACTCTTTAAACAACTCGGGAAGAGACTGTATAAAATGCTCTACACATGCATCACGGTGCCGAAAAGCCACGCACAGTTCAACCAGCCACATCCTAAATTCTGTTCCAAAGTGACCATCCCAAACCGGTATATTCTGTAGTACCACTCGTCCCATTCGGGGAGAATGACGCATCAGCACACCCAATTGACCACTGGACGTTCGCACCTGTTTTAACCGAGACCCCAACCAACTTGGCATCTAAACTCCTTCGACAATACGTATAGTCTTTGATAAGTAACACAAAAGAAACTATTGAAATGAGGCCTCTCATGTTTTCATTCAGCACCGTTGCTAAATTTTGTCTGCGATTTGGTCTAGTCAGCTTGTCCTTACTGAACGCTCCTATTTCTATTGAAGCGAGTGAACCGCCACTTGTTGAACCCTCTCCAAAGGGTATCTATAAAAACAGAAAAGACGCTGCTATCGTCATTGGGAATGAAAACTATTATCGCCTTCCACAAGCCGTGTACGCCTACAATGACGCCTCTGCAATGACGGAATTCATGAAAAACACCCGTCGAGTCTCAAAATATCGAATGACCTACCTCCAAAACACCACCCAATCAGATTTGGAAAAGGCACTCTCTAGATATTACAGAAGAACTTCACGCAAAGGAACCTTGTGGATTTATTTTGCCGGTCACGGATACACAGATGACAATGGAAATCGATACCTCTTACCGATCGATGCAGACCCCAACGATCTGAAAACGAAAGGGGTGGAAATCAACAAAATATTTGAGAAAACCAGTCAAAAAGGCAACCGAGTTGTTCTGATCATCGATGCTGGATTTGGAACGGTTGGACGAGATGGTCTGCCCGTCACAGATACGTGCCGTCGCTGCGCCAGGCGCTTGTCCGCAGGATGGATAGTAGTAGCTGTGAAGTTCTTCGGCTGGTAGAGAAGAATCGTAATTTACGTAAACAGGGATCTCGTCTAAATTGTCCGGTAGGTTGGCTACCTGGACGGTGTTGGCACTGTGGACAAACATAGTCCAATAATCAAACACATCCGAATAAGTATCATTCTGCAAAGTGATTGGATTGATGAATGCTGCAAGTGATTCAAATAAATCTGCTGCGTGGGACTCGGGATCAACCAGACAGCCCGTGGCAAGTTCTTCACCTCTTGCTACGGTATCACCGGTATTGTCGAATGTGGCCAGAGTTCGGAAAGTTAGATATGGCGAATCGCGTTCATGAGCTTTATGCTGCGGACAATTTGGATCGATATATCCTTCGATGTCGGTCAAATTGTTCAGAAACGTATCGAAATGAAGCCGCAACTCCCACCCAAAGCCATGTTGACCCTCTACGAGACTCAAGCCGAGGTAAGGCGAAGACACGTCCTCTTCAGAGTAAAACACGCTGAGACAAGATTCCTCAGTGCAGTGCACATGCTCATCGCTGACGCGAGATAGATTGCGCACCGCCCCGTCCGCAGTAGTAACCACAGGATAGCAAAGATACTCCTGAGAATTGTCTTTGATAGCGATCAAAGATTTATTCGTAAGGTCTTCAACACTAACCCGCAATTGGTTAAAGATGGAACCTTCTATGATCCATCATTAGAAAGAAATTACTGGCTAGGCGAGACTTTTGAGCAAGAAGTTAGAGATGGTGCAATTGGTTCTATCACTGGTAGCACTACTGCCGTATCGAGTAACCTCTTTGGTGTAATCTTGCCAATCAGAAATGGCTCCAACGGACCCAACACCATGAGAAGAGCGTCTACTGAGGCACAAACTGGCTGGGTAATCGGACAGTCTC
>CALDQI010000291.1:0-4754 GCA_937911635.1 uncultured Pseudomonadota bacterium
CGTTGGAACAGTCATTCACTACATCAACGATACACTGCAAGACATCAAAGGCAACGCTGATATCGATGATTTGGCAAAGCACTGGTCTGAAGCAAAAGGATTTGCACTATCTATGCAGTTCAATCCACACAGTGCACTTAGCGATGAAGACTTTGTCAGATTCCACGATCTTCTTGGACAAAATCCAGAGCGTACAGATGAGTATGTCACTGCATTGATTGAAGCACGTACTCTGCTTGGTGATGTGTACAGCGTAGATGCTGCTAACTTGGGAGATGAAAATGGCGAGAATGGATGGTAATTGGAGTCTCACTGCGATTGGAGTGCTATTTTTGGCACTCCAGCCCCAGGCTTGTCGCGATGAGGTGACTTCTCATACTTTGAACGACAATACGGACGTTGAACCATTTTTAACAGACTTCGCGACCAACATTGTATCAGAGCGTTTGACTCTGATGTTGGGTCAGAATGCATCACTGGTATCTGCATTGGAGGCTGCGTCAGCTGACGTTTCCAATGCGGACCTGCTTGCGGATGCGCAGCAAGAGTGGTTTAATACCATGCTTCAGTGGCAAGAACTCGAGGTAATGCAAGTTGCATCACTCGGTTCCTCCCTGACTGCTGTTGGAGGACAGGACGTACGAGACAATATCTACTCTTGGCCTCTAAACAATCCGTGTCGAATTGATCAAGTGACAGCCACTCAAGACTATTTGGGTTCTGATTTTATCGATACCGCATTGGTTTCAATGCGTGGTCTCGATGCCATAGAGTATCTTTTGTTCGCTTCTCTAGAAACAGAGTGCCCGAGTCAGGTTCCTCCATTGTCAGACGGAACTTGGCAAGCGTTGAGCGACTCTGATATTCAAGGTCGACGACTAGAGTACGCTCTCGTATTGGCGCAAAGCGTACAAGATGATTTGGCCGAAGAAGAAACGTTGTGGTCTAAGGGGTTTCCTTTGGAGCTGTATGAGTCTGATGTGAAAGCATTGAATGCAGTGTTTAATGGAATGTTGTATGCAGAAGAAATGATCAAAGAGCGTAAGATGCATCATCCACTCGGTCTGAAAGATGAATGTTCAGTGGACTGTCATCTGGAAGTAGAAGGATTGTACGCCAAGGTTTCAACAGAGTTCTTGGTCGCCAATTTGAAGGGGCTCGCTGCGGTGGTCGAAGGGACAGATTCAGGCGGTTTCCGTCAGGTCTTGATCGGAGTTGGAGAAGAAGAAATTGCAGATGAGTTTGAACAAACCATCGAAGTCCTGATCACACAGCTTGAAGAGATCGATGAGCCACTGGTTGATTTGATTGGATCAAACCCTGAACGTCTTGATGATCTGCAAGAAGATCTCAGTAATTTAACCAGCCTTTTGAAGTGGGATATAGCAACCGTCTTAGAGATGGAGATACCACAGCAGACTGCTGGAGATAATGACTGATGATTGACGTCGGTCTACAGATAATGGGACCATTTTTTGACCTGTTTACCAATCCGTCGTCTCGTACGCACTGGATTGGTTTACTGGTTTTTTCAGTTGTGTTTGTTCTTTGGTATGGGCGTACTGCCAGTATTGAGTATGTAAAACATTGTGTGAAACAGAAGTCTATTCATCTGGATGTCCAGTTGCTTGTATTCAATCGGATGATCCGAGTGCTGTGGGTTGGTTTGGCGGCACACTTAACATGGAAAATTGCAGTCGAAACAACAGGGGTGTTTCGAGATATTTTCTCTGAAAACCCAGTTGAACTGTCGACTGCATCAACGATATTCTTGTATTCATGTGTCTTATTTATCATGGATGATGTGTCTCGGTTTACGTTGCATCGTGCGCTCCATAAACTGCCGGTGCTGTGGCGTTTTCATCAGGTACACCACTCTGCGACAGAGTTGACACCCCTCACTTTCTTTCGGATTCACCCGGTTGAAAGTATTCTGTATCAGATACGGGCGGTGGTTGTTACTGGAGGTGTGGCAGGTGCCTGTTATTGGTTCTGTGGTAAGGGTGTTGGACCATTAGAGGTTTTGGGTGTACCAGCCGTTGGATTTGTACTCAATACGTTGTTTGGTAATTTTCGCCATTCCAATGTGTTTTTACGCTTTCCGCAGTCTGTTGAAAGATGGTTTTTATCACCAGCACAGCACCAACTCCATCACAGTGTCGAGCAAGAACATTGGAATAGAAATTTTGGAACGTGGTTGGCGATATGGGATAGACTAAGCGGATCGTTGTTGGTCTCCAAAACGAAACCTCTTGGTTTTGGCTTGGCGTCACCGAATCATGAGCAAGGTCTGATCAGTGCTTTGCTATTGCCTTTTGCTTTTAAGGAGCACGTGATGAAACCAGTAGTGATGACTGGACTGTTGATGTTTTCAGCGCTTGGTTATGCCGACGAACCTACGGATGAAGAGTCTGAGAATGAAGAGTCAAGTACCGAAACGGACAGGAATGATGGTCCACAAGGGTCCGCACAAATAATTGTTTATGGGGACAATCAGCGGATTAAGGAAGCAGGGGCCGCTCACCAAGTGTCAGAGGAAGTTTTGGAACAGTTTGAATGGAATGACATTCAGCGAGTTCTTTCATTCGTTCCGGGGGTGATGACACGGACGGAAGATGGTTTTGGCTTGCGTCCAAATATTGGGATTCGAGGAGCGAATAGTGATCGATCCGCCAAGGTGACATTGATGGAGGATGGGGTGCTCTTTGCCCCAGCCCCGTACGCGGCGCCTGCAGCATACTATTTTCCAATGACGACGCGATTGGTCGGAGTAGAGGTTTTCAAAGGTGCAGCCTCGACTCGATATGGACCCCAAACTGTTGGGGGTGCTGTAAATGTGTTGACTCGTTCGATACCGACCACAAAAGAATGGTCTGGCGACATTTCATATGGTGCCTTCAATACATTGAAATTCCATGGGTATAGTGGGGGACAGGTTGGTCAGTGGGGTGTGTTGATTGAGGGAACACATCTACAATCAGACGGATTCAAAGAACTGGCGTCCAATGCCCCCACGGGATTTGCCAGAACAGAATCTATGGTGAAGCTGCGTAGGAATTCCGCTCAGCACACAGTTCAAGTCAAGCTTGGCCATGCGCGAGAGAAAAGCAACGAGACCTACCTTGGTTTGAGCCAAAGTGACTTTGAAAAAACTCCATTGTTGCGGTATCCTGCATCACAAGAAGGCTTGATGGAGTGGGATAGAACTCAAGCAGAGATACTTTGGGCAGTACGCCCCAGCCCTTCTTGGGAGATTCAAACGGTTGCTTACCATCATTATTTAGAAAGATCTTGGAGAAAGTTCAATCGATTTGCAAATCGAATAGATGTACACAACTTACTTCAACAAGATCCTACAGGTGGAGAGGGGGCTCTCTATCTATCAATTTTAAGGGGTGAAAGTGACGCCTTATTGCCTGAAGAATATTTGCAAATCGGTATCAATGCGCGAAAATTCCACAGCTTCGGTGTTCAAAGTGCAAGTGTATGGGAGTCGGTCGGAGAAACTCAGTCCCATAGAGTAGAGATAGGAGCCCGTGTACATGGAGATTTGGTTCATAGAAATCATACAGAACGCAGTGCGCAGATGATAGCGCAAGAGATTGTGTATGTTGAAGACAGCAACCTGCAGTTGTTGGACAGCCAAGTTGGAGCCATGGCGTTGGCTTTGTATGCATATGACGACTGGTCTATTGGGAAACTCCATCTGTTTCCAAGTCTGCGAAATGAGACCATTCAAACGACAACGAATATCGATGGTTGGAAAGATCCGATTCTTCGAAGCATCTTGTTGCCTGGAATGGGTACGATGTGGGAGTTTGACGATTGGCTCGATATCTTTGCGTCCGCACACAAAGGATTTTCTCCTGTGGCTCCAGAGCAAGAGTCTGCAGTACTGCCAGAAGTCGCTTGGAATTATGAACTGGGTCTGCGACAGAATTTTGATGATACAAAAGCAGAGTTTATAGTATTTCTGAATGATTATAAGCGCATAGCAGGACAGTGTACATTGTCTAGCGGGTGTGACGTCAATGACTTGGGTCGTCAATTTACGGGTGGTCAGGCGTTGATCACAGGCTTAGAAACACTGGTAGCTTCAGAGTATTGGCTTCAAAATGGATGGTCTATTCCCGCTCAAATTCAATACACGTTTACCCATGCTGAATTTACAGAGAACTTTTACTCTGGGTTTTCACAGTTTGGCTCTGTTGCCACCGGTGACAGGCTACCATATGTTGCCGCTCATCAAGGAACACTATCCACTGGTCTTAAAACAGAAAAAGTTTCGATCAATGGTGTAACAAACTATCGAGGACAGATGCTCGATAAAGCAGGTACCTCGGAGAGCGCAACCGTTATTCCAAGACTGTGGACTGCGGATATATCTGGGAGCGTTCGTGTCGTTGATAATTGGATAGTGTATGGAACTTGGAACAATGTGACAAACACACAGGCTGTGACGTCATGGCGTCCGTTTGGCGCGAGACCCATAACACCCAGCTCTTTATTCTTGGGTGTTAAACGAGATATCTAGAGGATGGTTAAGCGGCCTTTTGAAATACATTCTTGATATTTTGCACTTCCAGAAGTGGCAGGTTCAACTGCGTCGCTATGGCTTGTGCACTCTGGTTGTTTTCTAGAGCATACAAGACCAGACGAAGTGCATTCCGTCCATGCTCTTTGGTGAAGTTTCTGAACAATCTAGTGTGGTTGTGAATAATGGAATTGTATTTTTCAATGGACATGAAATCCTC
>CALDQI010000292.1:0-2191 GCA_937911635.1 uncultured Pseudomonadota bacterium
AGAAGGAGATCCCTCTAGCATTCTAATTATCTCATATGGATACATGTGTTCAAACTTTTGTGCACGGACGACTTTCATATCGTAGGCGGACATCGGTGGAATGTGCAGGTGATTCTTCAGCCAATTAAACTCCATTTGATGATTTCCAGACCGACGGAGTTGAATTGTTGACCAATTGAATCTAGATGCTCTGGTTCGCAAGTGGATCTGCACTTCTCTTAAATTCAACCCTCGAGTGTAGGGTTCTAACTGCTTGGCGAACAGTTGTAATTCGGCTTCATTTGTGTCCAATTGTGGATGGATGTGAAAGTACAGCCAGTTCCACTGTAATCGAGATCTTTTGGTGCGTTCTGACTGCGTGTTGCGAATGGTTCGGATGGCCTCAAAGAACACTCGTTCAAAATGTCGCATTGGGAAGGCAGATCCTTTTGTTGTTGACCCAAAGACCTCTGCCAGTAGAAATATCCGCTCATCTCGAGGATTGCTATGGGCCTGACCCAGGAACGCGTAGATGTGTTCTTGAGAATAGATGCGCTTTAATTCAAAGTCCTTCAGTCTGTCCAAATGGAGTCGGTTTGCAACTTGAGGGTGAATATCATTGAGCAGCGTTTGGAACTGCCATTCGCCCCTCTTATAGATAAAGGTTCTGTGATGAGCGAGTTCTTTATCCATCCACGTGAGGGTGATTCTCTTGGGGCGGATCTCCAAGCGACCGAGGAGTTCTGGGGCTCGAGAAATCCAAGATTCATCCAACCCTTCCGGCAATACAAACTCGAGATATACGACCGGTTCGATCAGTAGTTCTAAAACCTCGATCACCTCAGATTGAGTTGTTTGGGGTTTGAATAAGACCGATAGGACTTTGTCCCGTTCATTGACACGCCCCCCGACCAGTGCATGTCCATGAAGATTAGCATCGTGATTCCATTCATAGGTTTCACCAACGTAAAACCGTCTTGTCAATGCTTCGATGACTCGATGGGGTTGCGTACTGGTTTGCATTTCATATAGGGTATGCTGCAACGATTGTGGAGAACGACCCAGCTTTCGCATAACGGTGCGTACTACTTTACTGCTCGGATCGTATTGTTCCATGCTGTCAAACATGTCGAGTACGGCTTGACGGATTTCTTCCATCTGACGCCGGGTTTCACCGTGAGCAAAGAAGAGGTGATGTGCGTGGATAGCATTGTCCTGAACATAGGGATGCTCGGCGAGTGCAGCCTGCCCTGTTCTTTCTAAGATGTCTTCGAGATTGCCCGGAGGAGTCCAATCTGTTTGATGTAGTCGAATGAAAATTCGGAGGATACCAGAGCACACATGGTGTCTCCACGCCAAATTGTTGCTGCTGAGCGCCAGTCTAAATAGAGATTCTCTCAACCAATCATCTGCTTTAAATGTGTCGATTTGATACCAAGAGAGCGCCTTTGTTAGCATTTGCTCGACACAGTCAAGGGGCGACTCATTGTGGTGTTGTCGACAGAATTCATAAAAGGCTGAGTTGGCAGGAATCGTGGCTGTGGCATCCAAGTCTAAGAGGACATTCCGGTCCAGTAACTGCGAGGAATCTGCAAACATTTCTAAGCATTCGATAAACCGATTCCATACACTGGGATTTTGACTGCTGGAGACGCCGGCAGACCCATTCAGGATTTGATCTGTTACATCGGCCATTCTGGGAGTGATATCAAAACCAAGCATTGATGCTCGGATGAGTGCGTGCATTTCTTCTAGAACAGTATCTAGAGTATCGTCGTTGATTGTATTCATTTTTTGCGCGCGTTAAGCCCCGATTCACAGCCTTGAGCACCATGACTGTGTTCATGTGTTGATGTACATGAAGCTGGGGTGCAAAGCGCACCTCAAAATAGCGAACTCCCTCGCTAAAGTTATCAATCGCGAATTCATAGGCGATCCGCTCAAGCGCGACTTCGCTCTGCATAACCGCTACTGAGTACGCGAATCCTTTGAGGTAATCACCAAGTGAGTTATAGCGATCTTTAAAGACTAGCTCTCTTAACCCCTCTTCGGTATAGCTCGGTAAATCAACGGAATAATCACGCGCCAAGTCGATCAGTGTTTTAATGCGTATTGAACCATCAAGATGAACATGCAAGTCAGTCTTAGGTAATGAACGAATAAAGTCCGTTGTAATCTCTGGTTTAACCACGGACCTCCCTGATGATGGGGC
>CALDQI010000293.1:0-7408 GCA_937911635.1 uncultured Pseudomonadota bacterium
TTAGCTTATTTGGTGCAACAATAGAACAAATGGTTGTATTGGCATTTTTAATGCCAATAGTTGCTTCAATGGGGGGTAACGCTGGAATGCAAACATTAGCAGTAACAGTTAGAACTCTTGCAACAAATGATTTAACTAAAAACAATTTTAATCAAAATATTTTAAAAGAGTTTAATATTGGAATACTAAATGGAATTATTTTTGCGGTTATTAGTTCTTTAATTGTACAAATATGGTTTAATGACGTTAACACTGGAACCGTTACAAATACTGTTAAATATGCTCCAGTAAGTAAACTACCATTTGATAACTTTGGTAGCCGAACCCACACCCTTCTTAGAGAGATAATATGCATACCGCATACACACAACTGGATCTGACTGGTCGTATCGTTGCAAATGGCGCCCAACCAATCGAGACCACTCTGACATATCTCTAGAGGCCTCGGCATTGTTAATCAGAAGTAAACTCACGTCTCTTTTCTGCGTCAGTGGGATTCCACTACCGATCTTCTTTTCCAAGCAGGATTTTGCATCATCATCCAATTCTCCAATCATGGCAGAACTTTCTAGTAGCATCAAGTCATCACAACCATCTTGCGATAAGTCTGGCTCTGGAATGGCTTCAGGTTCTGGTACAACCTCAGGCTCTGGAATCACTTCCGGTTCGGGAATCACTTCAGGCTCCGGAACCACTTCAGGCTCGGGGACCACTTCTGGTTCGGGCACTGGACGATCAACCTTTACCACCGGATTGGGCTTGGGTTTTTTCGTAACCTTCTTCACAGGTTCCACTGGCTCTGGCTCTTCTACTGGCTCTTCTACTTGAGCAACAGCCACATCAGCAGGATACTCCTCTACCATTTGAAATGGTGAATGTCCTGCCAAAGGCGCGAAGTCAAAGAAGGATACACGTGAAGTTGGTCGATGTAAAATACCTCTATCGTCCTGAACAGAGTCTACGGTCAGCTCATCCCCATCAGAGAGGCAAGCCACCCATCCATTGCTGCAAACCACATCTGTAAAGGCATCCTCAAATGCGCTGCTGGCTGCAAAGGTTTGCATAGAATACATAGTCAGTACACCACACAAGCCCACCGATGCTAAACGCCCTGCCATTTTTAATGTTAGACTCATTGAGCACCTCCTGGACCACTATCTGTTTTGACGGTGTCTCTCCCAAATGGAATGATTGTATCGTCCAGAGCCGGAGCAATGATCTCCATTTTCTCTAACTGGACCTTGATCACGTTGTTACGTCGGCGGACATCATATTTGGCCACTTGTGTCATATACCCAGACGCAGAAATTGAAAACTCTTCACTATTTCCAGGTAGAAACATGTGTATTTCACCTGCCGAATCAATACTTTCAGTGTCCTTCCATGATCCTGTCACCGAATTCACTCGGGAAGGTTGGGATGCATGAGCATGCTTGATCACTGCTGTTGGAATGGGCTCGCTCGTCTCTGCATCCAATACCGTAATCTCTATCTCGATGCCCTCATCACCTTTATTTTTCTTTGCTTCGGCAAAGCCAGACCACATCAATAATGTCATAGCCACTGTCAATTGTTTGATGCTCATCTTACAATCCCCCGTTTAAAAATTGTTCAAAAATTTTGCTGTCGACCATATCGGCGGCTCGACTCTTCTGATTCGCACGATAGGCAGCATATGCACCAGATGTCCCTTGCAGATCAGACAGTAGCGATGAACCATCTTTCCCGAGTGAACTCAACACGACCACCGCTGTCGCTTTGGCATCGTGTAGAGCCTGTTCGGGTGCCACCCCAGCGAGAGCCTCAAACTGAGTTTTCCCACCAGATACATCCCCATCTACCGTTGTGATCATTGCATTCAATACACCCACACGCCAGTCAGCTGCATTTGGAGCGCCTTTTAAAGATAAGAGCTGCCGGGCCACATCTGGCTGAGCCACTGCTACTGCGCGAGATGCCCACAGTAACATATGCTCTTTGGGTTGATTGTCCAAAGCCGACTTCGATACAAACTCCATCGTTCCAGCAACAGACTGTATCGCCAAATCGAAGTCTCGCAATGCCCATAAGGCTTGAGCCTCGGCGTATGCTTGACTCCATTCATCACCATCAAGAAGCTTTAAATAGGATTTGGCAAGAGTTCGATGATCTCCGCCAACCTTCTCTAAATACTGAATGGCTTCATCATACTCACCATCCATCAAACTAATCTCTGCGACAAGCACCATGGCAAAGTCTTCCTGAGAGGTGATGGCCATCTCCTTCGCCTTTGAAAAGTCCTTCGACTCCAGAGCAACCAACGCTTTTCTAAGCGCTATTTGAGACAGTACGTTGGGATCGTCACTTTGAACGGCATTCAACACCGACTCTGCTTGTGAAAACTCCCCTTTTAAAACGAGAATGTGTGCCATCGCTGTTGCTGCGTCGGCATTTTCTGGAACTTCTTCGAGGACTGCCGTTAACTGAGTCTGTGCACTCGAAAGTTCACCAGATGCCAACGATTTCTGTGCAGCCATAATCTCTTCCGATTTATCTGAACCACTACAGCCCAGCCAAATCGCCGAGGTCAACCATCCAAACATCATAACTATACTCCTATTAAAATCATAAAGGCTGAACGTATTCGAAACAATCGCTTTTGCTACACCCCTTTTGTCATCGCACAAACCGATCGCACTTCTTGGTCCACTGTAACAGATTTGATTGTATCGATTGCATGAAAAATGACTCTTCGAAGTCCTTCATTCCAAAATACTTAGTTAAATTAACGTATTTGTTCAACAATTCGTACACTCATTGCCATAGTGCTCGGAGAATTTCGTCTTTGTTCAAGTGCATATCGTGAATTCATTTCTCACACGTTCCGGAGCATTCCAAACAACTTGAATGAAGTCACATAAATGGATACAAAACGATCATGCCAGATCACAACACGTTGGAAATTTTAGATTGTGTCGTAGAAGACAATCACTCGACTGTTTATAGTGCCTTATACAACGGTAAAAATCGTCACGTTCGCATTTGGAAAACCAATCCGGATGACATGGTTTTACAACGAATCCAATACGTCCAAAGTACAAAAGAGGAATTCCCGCAGCCTTATCAACTGATCAATATACAAGGACAGTGTGGATTGTTGATGCAAAGTCTGACAGGGGTTTCTATCCAAACTTTGCAGAGCAGTCTATCGCCAAAGATGGTGTATGAAATCTTGTCACAGGTATGCAAGGCACTGCACCAGTCTCACACAACCATCTCCTCGGTAGAAGGAATCCTCCTCAGTCCACACGGCAATATCTTTATCTACACCCCTTGTCTGGAAAGTGAGTACCCATCTATCGATAGCGTATGGCTATTGGGTTGGTGGGCTCTTCAGAAACTCAGTCCGACGGATGACCTGTCAGCATACACACTGATTCAAGGAAATGAACGGGAATATACAGCACATCTTAAACAAACTCTAAGACATATAGAGTCTGGTCTACCCAACCAGCAATGGATCGCTAGCGTCGTGGAAAGTTTTGGACATATTTGTGCTTTTCATCCAGAACGTCGATGGACAGCAGAAACAGCGGCGAGGATGATGGGCGCATACGCAGAACAGGCTATTGGCTTAGACATTGGACAGTTTTGCAACCAGCATCGAAGACTCTTTGAAGGTATTCAATACCCAAAAGGTCCTCTGTCAGGGCAAGTTCACCCCTGTGGTGAGTGGAGTCCTCCCAAAGTCAGTCAACCGACCATTTCTACAGTTATACAAAGAAATTTCAACCTCTCAAAGCATAGAAGTCCCTTTTTCCTTTCTACCTTGGGTGTATTCTTAGGATTGCACTGCATCACAGTTGCAGGGATCTCGCTCAAAGGTGATCCCCCTGTCACTTCTACTGAAGATCTGGTGGAATTAAGTATTGAACACACCGGAATTCGAAAACTAACACTAGAAAACAGCTCAACTGATGGCACCAAAATAACACTCAGCCGTTCAAAGAGAAACATCTCTACCCAGGTTCCAAGTGGGAAATACAAACTTACCATCAAACACATGAATGCACTCAAATCTGCATTCATCCAGATTGAATCCGATACCCAGATTGCCTGTGAACACAAAAGCAACATCGTTGAATGCAATCAAAACAATCGATCCATACGATTGAAATAATCTTCATCAGCGCACGTCTACATTCTTCTACATTGAACACACTGGAGAGCATTGCACATGTCTTTCATCTCTGAGCAACAAGCATTCTTAGCTGGGCACAACCTTAGTTACTCCGCCGTATACTTTGATCAGGTTCTGCTGGCAGCCCGACTCGCCAATGCAAAAACCGATGACGCAACAGTACACGCAAAGAACATGATTGAAAGTTTAAAGCATGTTGGGGCAAACTTCGCTCACAGACTACAACAAGTTGAACACACTGCAAAGGCGGCAAACCTCCCTGTACGAAAAATACCAACGCTGCCACCTGAGTTCTATCCATGGGCGAACGCAAGACACAAGGACCTGTTGGATTTTTGGCCGGCTACCAACCCCGCGGGGTGTCTTTTTGTAGTGGGACATGCACTGGGTGAGCTTCGCAATGGACTGATCATCTCCAACCTCACCATGGACTTCGCAAAAAATTTACAACTGGACTTCTCCAAGCAACAAGCCGAATTACCCAATCGATTGCACGATTCATTAAAGCGATTTGAACAAGCCATTCAAATCTTAGAAGCGCTACCCTCTGACATGTCTGTATTGTCTTTACTGCGACCGTTCTTTGATGGTATCAACGCACAAATTCAAACCACAACCAAGTTAATGAGCCTATCAGGTGCTGGTCGAGACAAATCTTTTACATTAAACCATAAATTGCTCCAAATACTAGGGAATGCCGAACGACAAATCCATGATCAGCTGACATAATTAACGATGTCATCGACTGCTCCAATGAGATAACATCGGCGATGCGTGCCTTTGACCGTAAGTCGGTTAGATTGTGATACGATGCGTTACGTGGAGAAACTATGTGGTGGATACTGGCTATCTTGGCATGCCAAGAGCAATCAAAATATGGTGATTGGCAAAACAGAGGTGATTGGTCTTCTACTACCCCTGCCGTACTGGTTAGAACAGAAGTCATCGGAACAGGAACGGTTACAAACACAATAGAAATCACCGGTGCACTTGAAAGCATTGAACAAGTAAACATCATTCCAGAAACCACGGGTGTCGTACAGAGTATTTTCGTTCGCGAGGGTGACGTCGTTCGCAAAGGAGATGTGCTTGCAAAGATCATCAACACCAATGCAAGCGCAACACTTGAACGGTCTCAAATTGAAATGGAGCGACTCGAAAGGGAATGGAATAAGACTCAACGATTGAGACAAGACGGAGCCATCTCAGACAGAGAGTTCGAAGAGGTAAACACACAGTTGAAAACAGCGAAAACCTCGCGAGAAGAAGCTTTGGCCGCACAGAATAGGACGACGATACGTTCACCTATTAACGGTGTAGTAGCCCTGGTCAACATTCGAGAGGGAGAAGTGGCAACCAGTACACAGTTGTTTCAAGTTGTTCAACCAGAGAGACTGCGATTGATTGCCTCCGTCCCCGAGCGAGATCTGACAGAGCTTAAAGAAGGTCAATCTGTAGATATTCGCGCTGCCTACAACGACGAGAATACGGTTGATGGTCTCGTTGAGCGAATTGCTCCTGTGGTGGACCCAACAACTGGGAGTGTCCGAGTATTCATCAATGTCGAAGAAGGACAAAACCTCCTCCGTCCTGGTCAATTTGTGAAGGCACAAGTAGAGGTGGCGAGCCATGAAAACACGATTGTACTCCCCAAAGAGGCGGTCGTTTATGAGGACGGCGCACCGATTGCCTATGTTGTCGCTGAGGCACCTACTGAAGAACCTTCGGAAAAGGTCGCCCGCCCAAAAGAAGACGACATCAAGGGAATACAAGAAACCCAAAAGGCTAAGCTCGTCGCCGACAGACGAGAACTTACGGTTGGATTTTCCGACATTCGTGTGATTGAAATCACTGAAGGAGTCAAAGTCGGGGAACAAGTCATCACCATTGGAAATCATACACTCGAAGATGACAGTCCTATCACGTTAGAAGACACTATGCAAAACAAGGAAATATCGGCAGAAAAGACGACAAACGATGCCGTCTCGGAAGACGATTCGGAGAAGAGATAGTGATCTGGGTTGTACGGAGACCTGTCGCAACTTGGATGATGGCGATTGCGTTGTTGGTTTTTGGATGGGTATCCTATCAACGGCTCCCGTTAAATCTCATGCCCGACTTGTCTTACCCAACGATTACAGTTCGAACTTCTGCAGATGGGTATGCCCCTGAAGAGGTGGAAAGCCAAGTGTCACAGCGAATAGAGGAATCTGTTGCAACGACTCCAGGTCTATCAAAACTAGAGAGTCGTTCGAAAGCCAATGGTTCTGATGTCATCCTCTCATTTAACTGGGGCACGGAGATGGATCAGGCCATTCAGAATGTCCGTGAGCAGTTACAGATTACACAATTCCCAGAGGATGTAGAACGCCCTCTGATCCTTCGCTATGATCCAACCTTAGATCCAATTATTCGAATTGCGCTTTCCAAACCCATTGAAGGCAGTAAAGCGAGTACACTTGCTGATCTGCGTCAAACGGCTGAGCGACTGATAAAAAAAGATCTTGAGGCTATGAATGGGGTAGCCGCTGTTCGTATCCGCGGTGGATTTGAACCTGAGACGCAAGTACTGGTACGAGAAGATTGGTTGCAAGCTAGAAATGTTACCATTGATCAAGTCATTCAAACACTGCAATCTGAAAATGTCAATATCCCAGGTGGTTCGATCCTAGAAGGGCGTCGTGAATATCTGGTCCGAACGTTAAACGCATTCCAAAATGTATCGGACATACGAGAAATCAAAATCAGACGTTCTGATGGCGTTGAAATCAGACTGGATGAGGTTGCAGAGATAAGAGAAGGCTACAAAGAGAGGCAAGTTCTCTCAAGACTCGACGGTCAAGAATCCGTTGAACTGGAAATCTACAAGTCTGCAGATGCAAATATTGTTAGTATTGCCAATCAGATAAAGAAACGCATTGGTGCCCCAGAGACATTCGGTTTCAAAAAAGTACTTAACGATATGGCTCAAGAACAGCAAAATGGTGGATGGGGATACCAAGATGACTCTTTGGATACAGGAAACAAAACCATCCGAGAGACTCTGCCTGAGGACGTCTCTTTAACGATTCTTGAAGATCAAGCGGTATTCATTGAGTCTGCGCTCAACAATCTTCGTTCAACCGCATTTTTAGGAGCATTCCTAGCCGTTGTAATTCTATTTCTCTTCTTGAGAAACTTTAGAGCCACTGCCATCATTGGGGCTGCAATACCAATGAGTATTGTTGT
>CALDQI010000294.1:0-4728 GCA_937911635.1 uncultured Pseudomonadota bacterium
GCAAACCCCCTCTCCAGCCTTTTGTAGCCCACTCATTGGCTACGACATTGGTGGACGTACACTCTGGAATCCACAAAATATCTCGCTTATCTTCTGCAGAAAAAGCAGCAATTAACGCCTCAAAATTATCAGAATTTGTTTTTTTCATAGGTTACTCCGATGGATTGGACACACCTTTCTTTTATCGATAAAATGGGCTATGCTCAATGACATCTACCGAGTTTATCATGTCTACTACAACTGCTTCGGCAATCCCACAGCGCCAATTGGACCCCAACATCACTCACGCATGGCGTTTTGGGCGGTTTTTCCGATTTGTGTTGTTGACGCTTCCATTCACGGCACTCAGTTTCCCTCTCTTGATTTGGCTGTGGAGTTTCAAGGTCGCTTGTGTACTGGCTGGGATTTATTTGACCTACCACCTCGTTTTAACCTTGATTTGGCCCACTCTCGAATACAAATGCTATCGATATGACATTCGAGGTCACGACTTCTTGGTCCAACAAGGCGTCTTGTTTCGAAAATCTTCAGCCATTCCACTTCACCGGATACAGCACATCGATACGCATCAAGGTCCCATCGAAAGACTTTTAGGTCTCTCGACACTGATGCTGTATACCGCAGCAGGTGTGACCCCTGATGGCGTTATCCCTGGGTTGGCAGAAGAGGATGCCCAACAGTTACGCGATGAATTGTCTAAAAGAGAGGGTGATGACGGTGTCTAACCCTTCTGATCCAAAAAAATCACCCCCCTCAGAAGATCCTACTCCTACAGAGTCTACTGTGGACTCTAAGGATATCGGTCGGGCGGATCAAGATTCAGTGGCGGAGCAGGACGCAACGAAAACTCCGAGTACACCCTTTTCAGACCTACTCGAATCCTCTATCGAAGATTCTCCTTTTCGCTCAAACGATGGGTCCATTACCATGACCGAAGATCCCTTCCTTGAACTGGGACTGGAAGATCTACCAACAGAAATAGAAGATCGATTGGAAGCCTTCGAAATCGAAGGGGCAAGTGGTGATGAAGACAGTATAGAGAGCGCAATAGATCTCGTCGATCCAAATCAATACGACAGTGAAGACTGGGGCATGCTACACCCATACAGTTTACTCATCAATCTGTTGCCTCAAATGCTACGGACAGTACAAAATGCATGGCCCCTTTTGCTGTTCATTTTCCTAGGTGACAATAGCGGCCAGCAAGTTTTTGACAGCATCTTCGTTCTGTTCTTCGTCGCACTATCGGTTGTTCGTACATTGATTCACTTCTTGACCTTGCGGTACCGCATCCAAGACGGGAAACTGATCGTAAAAATGGGACTGATATTCCGACAAGCCCGTACATTGGACCCTGCACGGATTCAAAATATGGAGATCACCCAAAACCTTCTCCATAAGTATTTCAACCTTGTAGAACTCAAAATCGAAACGGCAGGAGACGCGTCAACTAAAGGACTCCTATCCGCCCTATCCCGTGAAGATGCAGATTACCTCAAACGTGCTCTGCAACACTCTAAGCGGTCTAAACATGCGATGGATGTTGAACTAACGGATGTTGAACCCTCGCTCAGTCTGTCTTGGCAAGAGATTATACTCTTTGGACTGTCGCGACGAACTGCAGGAACGATCGTAGTATTATCGGCAATAGCTTCTGAAGCCATGTCTGTCGCCTCACCAGATCAAGCTCAGTATGTCGCCAACTCGATGAACCTTCAACTGTTCATTGGACTGATGGCCATATCCTTTGCCGCATCGTGGATTTGGTCTTCGATGCAAGCCATATTGCAATACTACAGGCTGCAACTTCGGATCTTCCCTGATGAAATTGGCATCGTATCTGGACTCATCACCAAAAGATCAGTGGAAATCCCCACACACAAAGTACAAACCATCGAGTGGTTCGAACCATGGCTCCGTCGTCAAATGGGGTTTGGAACCCTCTACTTGGAAACAGCTGCTCTCGGTATGGCTGATGGGGAGGTCCGGCGCTCTGAAGGGGTGATACCAATGGTCTACCAAGCGGACCTAGAAAATATCCTTGGACAGATTGCTCCGACCACATCTCAAGAAATATTGAATGCGACAACGTACAAACCACACAAGAATGCTCGGTTCGTCATCGTCTTCGGCTACCTTTTTCCTGCAGCTCTAGCTTTGCTCTTTGCCTGGTGGTCCTTGGAATTGGCTCCAATAATGCTCAGTCTTGTTGGGGCACTCGCTCTCATCATCGTGGTGGGACTGACTGAGCTGGATTTTCAAATGCAGCGGTGGGCAATTACCCCACACGGCATCCTGTCGAGAGAAGGCTATATCAATCGGCGAACTTATATTGTTGATCGTGAAAAGGTACAATCTGTTTACCGTTCAGAAAACCCGCTCTTGCAGCTCTTGGGACTATCCCAAGTCATCATTCGGGTAGCAGGATCAATCGTTCGGCTACCGTTGATACCCAAATCGAAGGCTGAAACAGTGCTCGAGAGTTTGACGGAAGACTGGAGAGAATGACCCCCTTAAACATTCTCTAAATAATACGGTCGAATGCTCATCCCTTCCGTTCAACTGATCGCAGACATAGAGCACACTTCAGTTGACAGTATCAACATCACGTTGATAGAAGTCAAATGATTCAGATTGAGTGAATTTAGGAGTGATATGCACATCAGACCACACACACAAAGACGGGTGCATCAAGAATTTATCGAATCTCTGAATGTCCCTATCCAAAGCAAAAAGTCCAGTCTACAAGGCTATCTACTACGAAACGTTTGCACACACGCACTAACATTACAACAGTCAAATATCATTCGTACAATGGTTCAAAGATTCGATTTCCTCGATCAATACGAAGCCCAACATGGCCTGGCACAAATTAGTTACTTTTGGTCCATCATCGATCCCAATGAAAAGGGCGACTCATATCAAAAGGTTTTTCAGTACATCTGGGCCGAAACACCCTCGAAAACAAATACAAGGTTCGCCACCATTCTGATTGAACTGTTTGGACAAATGAGATGGCATGAGCATCAGGGCAGACATTTTCAACGGGGTATTCAGTGGCTCGAGCCTCATCAGAATGCGTTCCATCAAACCTACATCCGATTCAAACAAGGGTACGCTTTTTACAAGATCTCGTATGGAAATATGAACGATGGGTTGAGAGAGTTCCAGACACAGTTGACCGACAGAAATAGTACAGCCAATACCATATTCCATCGATTTACCGAAACGCTCAAGCAACCTTCCTCCAAAGAAAAGACCGCTTTATGTAAATCTCTCTTGGAAGAATTACGCACCCTACCTCCGTCTACCATCAATCGCTTCCGATACGAACAAATCCTGATCCCCTTTTCTTTCGACACAATAGAAGAAAAGGAACAAGCCCTCTTAGAGTTGGCAACCATCATTCCTTTTCAGCACCACGACGCAGATGATTTGGAAACCCAAATCAACAAAATGCATTTCGACATGTATCTCAAGGCAAAGCGCCATGCTGAAGCCGTAAATTATGGATACAAAGTATTAAACGCATCCAGAGACATTTCTCTGAGTACTCGCCGTTTGCTTCAATTACAGATCGATCGATGCACCTTATACTTGCGATCGGTGCAAGAGTCCATTGATAATTTTTCAGTACAAGAAGCCAACATTCAACAACACGATGACCCCAAATTACTTGAAGAATGGCAGCAATACGTCTTGGCTTTGGCACTTCTATCGGTCAAGTACTACGGACATTCCGACAACGTGACCGAACAATGCATTTGGCAACAACGTCTCGTCGGAGCTCGGAAGTTTCACTTTATGCAACATCAACACTTGAGTCATCAATTCACCATCCCACTTCGACACAATTTCTCTCAAAGACTGGCCTTAGACTTATACCAGTTGGGAGTGTTGTACGACAAAATCAAAGACACCTCAGAAGCGATTGAGGCATTCCAAGAGTCTTCTGATTTATTCGAGTCGATTCAAAGTCCCAAACGTCCTATATATGCAAAGCAATGGGCCAATGTATTGTGGAAGGTACACTATCGCACAGATACAGAGAACAATCGAACGGGACTACTCAAGTGTTTGCAACTGCGTAATCGACTCCAACAAAGTGGAGTGAAGGGATTGAACTACGCACTAGTCACCGTTCGCAACACACTCGGGACATGGGCTCTTCGACGAGAAGATTGGAACATCGCCAAAGAACACCACACTGTCTGTTTGACGTTGATCAATGCACTCGTACAAACCTATCCAGAAAAGAAGGTCTATCATCTAGCCCAGCATAAGATCCGAGTTCGATTGTCGTGGAGTCTTTATCATCTTCAAGAACATGCTTCCTCTTTCGAAATTGCCAGTGCAATCGATTCCTCCAATGTGCTCACAAAAGACACTCTCTTTGCGTACTTAGAAAAGTCAATGGCAGATCTATAAGGTACGATTGGCTCACAATATCTTCGAAATACGCGGAGTCTAATACTCAGCGAGTGAAAGATGATTCTCAGACAGAAACAGGAGCTCTTTATGAGCAAGCCCATCAACATTGCACATCATCAATACTGCAGTACTGTTGTGGTGTTAAGTTGTAACAAGGACAGATTCATGTTGAACCAAAACACCTCGGTTCCACGACGAAATTGATACTGTACAGATTGAAAAAGGTCAATACAGGTCTCCATCATCAGATGATCTACATTGTACAAATACAATTTCTCGTTGTGTCTAAGGGGACAG
>CALDQI010000295.1:0-5862 GCA_937911635.1 uncultured Pseudomonadota bacterium
TTTGTCTACTCCAGAAAAAATTGCAAAAGGACAAGCAATTTGTCAGCATTGTTGATGATGTGATGAGCGTGAGGTGCCATCCATCTCGCTCGATCTGGATCGAATGCAGGAGGGTCAACCATGATGAGGGTACCCAGTCCATGATTGGCAATGCTTCGAGCAACGGCACCAATGTTACCAGAATGCTGAGGGCGGACAAGGACAATCGAAATATGGTTGAACGGAGACTCATTCATTTTAGGAACCAAAGTGGTTGAACAACGGCGCGGGCCACTCTTTATTTTTCAGTCTCACTTCCATCGACGTATTTTGGATGCGTCCAATTTTATGTATCGTCGTTTTGTATCTCGCTGCCGTTCTTCTCAATACGTTTTCTGACCTGTTGGGAGCAGTAAACAAATATTCGTAGTCTTCACCAAATGCAGTTTGAAAAGCCAAGGTCCTCTTATTTCCGTAGAGAACAGAAGATGCTGGAAAGGTTGAAGGATCCAGTATGGCCCCAACCTGACTGCGAGAGCAGATACGTGTAATCTCGCTGTGTAAACCATCGGATATATCCGTTAGCGCATGGACAAACCTATTGTGTACAATCGTGTTTGCGAAGGCTACAGGTGGTTCTGGTCGTTGAAGGGCTGTATTGTAGGGGTGTTTATTGGGTTCGAAGAATCCAGATGCCGCTTCTCCCAATGTACCCGTGACCCAGATATCGTCTCCTGGTTCCGCATCGTGTTGCCAAGCCCAATGGTACCCTTTTCGTGAAGACATCGTCATTGTAACTACGATATTATTTGGACTTCTGGCTGTGTCTCCACCAATGAGATTGATATTCCATCTGCGTAGAGCCGATCGCATTCCCTTCGCAAATTCATCAACCCAGTCTGAAGCAGTTGATTCTGTAAGGGCAAGGGATAGTGTGCACCATTCCGGTCGGCCACCCATGGCACCGATATCTGAGGCATTGATCGCCACAATTTTCCAACCGACATCCGCAGGGGATAGTTTGTCGTCCCAATGGATGCCCTCAACCATGGTATCACACGTTACCACACGATGTTCAATTACCGTTGCGGCATCGTCCCCAATTCCATGTATCGATGGGGCTTTACGTTGTCCGAGTGTCAGTTTATCAATGATTTCTTGTTCTGTCATATTGTATGTGTTCTCAGAAGGATTATTGTTCCGATTCCTGTGATTCTTCGGATTTTGGTTGCCATTGTTCCAATCTATCGCGTTTGATAGTGATGATCTGAAAATCCCTTTGCAAAACCTGCTTATCTCCAAATTGACTGGCACCGGTGACCATTTGACTAAACACAGTGTTGTGAAGGGTGTTGCCAATGGTGACGCGAGAGGTTTGTTGGCTTCGGAAGACTTGCTTTCCGATTTGGATGGCATCATAAGCCGTGGCGTTGATAATGTTGGGGGCCTTCCCAAATTCTTCCGTGAATCTCGTCACAAAGTCTTGTGTGGTCTCATCGCTGGCTTGGTTCCAAAAGGCATCTACAAAAATCCCATTTTGCATGTATTGCCCTCCGTTCTTCACCACACTGGGATGGTTCCATTTGTTGAGTCCCATGACGCCAACCGGTTGAGCATGACGATTGATACGGAAATTTCCAATAGAAAATTCTTCTGCAGCCAGTGCAGATGTCACCAATGGTGTCTTGCGATGATTGTCAGGAATGAAAATAGCATCGAAGTCGATGGTTGGGTGATCCAGAGTTGGATCCTTTTCGAGTTGCTTTTCTGTTGGACGGATTTCTGATTTGAGACCCAATCTTCGAGCCTCTTCCACAAAAGAGGTCGCGTTCTCTGGATATTCAATGTGGCGCAATACCGTACCACCTTTTGCATCGACAGCAGTCTTGAAGGCTTCCAATGCTTCGATTCCCAAATCATTCTTTGGTATCATGGCAACAAATGTTTTCCATCCTTTGATATCGATAGCGTGTTCTACCAGTGCATTGATTTGTTGTGTGGTTGCAACGGATACCTGATGAATTTCCGGACCTTCTTCTATAATGGAACTGGAATTGGCCAGAGAGAGCATAGGGATTCCATAAGCTGCCGCGGCCTTTGCTACCGGTGGTGCAATATCGGTAAGCAATGGTCCGACCATTAAGCCACAGCCATCCTCGATAACCGATTTTTTGACCAGAGCCTGTGCATTCTCACCTGCCGTTACGAGTAATGCCTCCGCATCTGTATTCCATTGCTCTTGTGCTGCGAGTTCCTCTTCTGTGGGCTTTTCTGGGTTAGCAAACGTCAGTGGTGTCAAGGGTTCCCAGCCTGTATCGTAAAATTTGATATCAATGTTTGAGTCTGGACCCAGTGCAAATTGCATTGAGTTTTGAATGGCTTGGGCAGCAGGTCCATATCGACCAGACAACGGTAAAAATACAGCAATCCGATTGTTGACAAAAGGTTCTTCCGCTTTGGCTCGGTCTTGATAGGCCTGACTCAGAAATAACTGCTCTGACTCTGGAAAGTCTTTTGCAAAAGTCTCCGCTGAAGCAATAACCGTACCCCAATCTTTCGAATCCAATGCGAGTTTCATGGTTTGTAACCGTTCTTCCTCGCCAATGAGTTCATTTCCGTCGTCATCTATTCCTTCAGAATCGATTGCGTTATTTGAACTGTCTAACGGGCCGATGTCTCTGTCATAGTGAGCTTGACTGATTGGATGCGATTTTGCGTATGAAGCAGCCTTTGTTCTATATCGTTCAGCCAGTGGTCCTTCTTTGTCCATTTCAGCCAAGAAGAGAACTCTGTATCGGTCTGCATTTAAGGAGTCTGGAACTCCATCTTCGCTAGCGGTACGAATGGTATCCAAGGATTGACTTTTTCCAGATTCGAAGTCGATGAGTGCCATTCCCAAAGTACCTGCATTTTTTTCCGATGAGGTGGGGTGTTCTTCAACCAACTGTTGGAACCAGATTCGAGCCTCTTTGTACTCACCATTTAATCTACGGTATTCTCCGGCTAGAAGAAGGAGGCTTGCCTTGTCTGTTTCCGAGGCGTCGGACAATCCATTTTCAACCATCTCTGCGGCCATACCAGCATCAATCAATCCGGTTCGTATAATCTTACGATTCGAGTTTGCTCCAAAGGGTCCTGCAGAGCAATTGATGAATAAAGTCGAACACAACAGTAAGGAAGACAGTTTGAAAGTGCGCACGATGTTGTCCTGGGAAATATGTGAAGATACTTGACAAGTCACTACTATTTAATCCAATACGTGAGTCGATGCAAAAACTCAACTTTTGGACGTATATTGCTGGAATGCATGTCGTTTGGGAGTTTGTTCAGGTAGCAATTCATTGTGTAATTGTTGGAGTAAACGTTCCTGATGTATGGTTAAAGATTGTGGTAACTCGATGATGACCCGAATGTGTAAGTCTCCACGATTTTGGTTGTTTTGATCGGGGAGACCGCGACCCGTCAGTCTAAATAGCTGGTGTGTTTGGGTGTTTGATGGGATCCGGATTTGTGTCGTGCCTTCTAGTGTGGGTATGGTGAGAGATGTCCCAAGAATGGCCTCATGCCACAGTAAGGGGACTTCACAATAGACATCTCGTCCACGTCTTTCGAGTACTGGATGGGATTCGATTTGAACGATTAGCAAGAGGTCACCATTGTCTTTGGAACCGAGAGAGGCATTTCCACTTCCTCTAATGCGTAGAGTTTGTCCTTGCTGTACTCCACCGGGAACATTGATGGTTAGTGTATCAGAGGTCTCTTCTCTACCGATTCCTCCACACTTACTACATCGTTTTAGTATGCGATATCCTTTTCCGTCACAAGAGGGGCAGGGAGAGCGAAATAATCTGGATTTTTTGCCTTTGCCTTTACATTCCTCACAGGTCACGATGTCACCACTGGTCTTTGCCCCAGTACCAGAACATGGTGTACAGACAATACTACGTAGAATCGTGATGTCTTTTGTGCAGCCTAATACGTCTGGCAGCGATAGGTTGAGTGTCGTTTCTATATCAGAACCATTCCTGTATCTTGGATGGTTTTTGAATATGCCACCGATTGTATCCGTTACAAATCGTCCGAGTTCATCTGGTGTAGGCGCTACTTTGTCGATGTTGTATAGTGGACCTAAGCGATCGTAAAGGGCTCTTTTCTCAGGGTCACTAAGAACCTCATAGGCTTTTGTGACACGTTGAAATTTTTCCTGTGTCGGAATGTCATCGGGGTTTCGATCGGGATGGTATCGTCTAGCAAGGGCTTTAAATGCCTGTCGGATTTCATCCTGTGTCGCCCCACGAGGTACACCTAATTCTACGTATAGATCAGAGGAGTCCACTTCGCTCAATCATCAAAAGTGTTTTCGTCAAGAAAGTCTGGTTCTTCGATTTCGTCAGCTGCAGCAGATGGTGCTGGAGTCGAAACCGATGGTCCGCCCCCCTGACCTTGTTTGTAGATGGCCTCACCCAGTTTTTGAGCGGCTTCAGAAAGGGCGTCATGGGAGTCTTGAATGGCAACCAGATCATCGGTTTCCATTGCATCTTCAGCATCATCGAGGGCTTGCTGCAGTAGATCTTCGTCTTCAGCATTGAGGAGATCGGCAAAGTCTTCAAAGTTTCTTGATGTATTGTAGATCAATCCATCGAGTTCATTCTTCGCTAGCGCTATTTCCTTGCGTTTGCTGTCATCACCGTGATATTGTTCACGAGCGTCGATCATTTGCTGGATCTCATTGTTAGACAGCCCACTGGTAGGCATGATGCGTAAATCAGCCGAGCGTCCCGTTCCGTCATCTTTAACTGTCGCTTTCATAATTCCGTCAGCATCAATGGCAAATGTGATTTCGATTGATGGCACTCCCCGCGGGGCTGGAGGGATCCCATGTAGCTCTAATCTACCGAGAGACTTGTTGTTCTCAGCCATGTCACGTTCCCCTTGAAGAATGTGCACTCGAACCATGTCCTGATTGTCCATCGCTGTGGTGAACACTTTCGATTTTCGACAGGGAATGGTTGTATTGCGATCAATAATGGGCTCCATCAGTCCGCCAGCGATTTCAATCCCCATCGTGAGCGGTGTAACATCCATGAGTAAGACATCTGATATCTCATTGTTCAGTACAGAGGCTTGAATTGCCGCACCCACAGCGACCACCTCGTCAGGATTGATGCCATCATGTGGAGGTTGTCCGAATATTTCAGCAACTTTTTCACGTACTCTCGGCATCCGCGTCATACCACCGACCAAAAGGACAGATGTGAGGTCGTCTTTACCCAACCCTGCATCCTGTATACAGTTTTCACATGGAGCAACGAGTCGTTCAATCAAATCTTCGACCATGGTTTCCATCTCGGATCGTGAAAGTGTTGCCTCCAAGTGTAGAGGTACACCATCTGAACCATGGGCAATGAAAGGCAATGAAACGTTGACTTCCATTTGTGCCGAGAGCTTCTTCTTGGCCTTTTCTGCCTCTTCTTTCACGCGCTGCAACGCGCCTTTGGAATCTCTTAAATCAACACCGTTTTCTGCCTCAAACTTATCGAGCAGGTGATTGATGATTCGATTGTCGAAGTCTTCCCCCCCCAAGAATGTGTCCCCATTGGTTGATCGAACTTGGAAAACACCGTTTTCCAATTCAAGAATCGAGACATCAAATGTACCACCACCGAGGTCAAAAACAGCAATGCGTTCTTGATCTTGTTTACCAAGTCCGTACGCTAAGGCAGCAGCGGTCGGCTCATTGATGATTCGTTTCACATTGAGACCGGCGATTCTTCCCGCGTCTTTCGTTGCTTGTCGCTGAGCATCGTTGAAATAAGCTGGGACTGTGATCACCGCGTCGACCACATCTTCACCCAAATAGGCTTCTGCAATCTCTTTCATTTG
>CALDQI010000296.1:0-5735 GCA_937911635.1 uncultured Pseudomonadota bacterium
AGGGCGATGCGTACGCGACATATTGTACCGATAAAACATTCGTCGTTGTAAGTATAGTTTGGGTCTAGACCAAAGTCGATGATGTCTTCACCTTCGATTACAGGATGTGCTGCGTGAGCATCTCGAATCAGTTCACCAAGTAATTGAAGGAAGGTGCGACTTTTGATTCCGGCATGGAGTAAAGACTTGATCGATTGATTGACATTGTCATTCGTTTTGTGTGCTTGGATATAGGTTTTTAACCGTTCAAATGCGATCAAACTGGGAGTGTCATAGGGAATTTGTAAGGTGTGTTCAAAGAAGTGTTGCACCATTTCTTCTGTGATGAGTGAATCTGTTGTGTATTCGACTCCAAGATGTGTAAACAGAGATTCTAAACTGGGGTCGATACCAAATTTCTTACTGGCTCGTAAGGCTTCGTTTTCAGAGAAGGTGTTTAAGATTTCCTTGGTGTCTAAACTCACCAAGGATTTGATGAGAGCAGTCTTTTTGGTAGAAGATTTATAGGAAACACCGAGGGAGTCACACTTTCCCTTCAGCATCGATACAGTCAAAGCACCCAGTGCAATTTCAATTGGAGAAGTCGTTTTACTCTTAGCTGATTTGGACGGTTTCGATTTTGCAGTGGATTTCTTCGTACTCTTCTTTCCTGTTAACCGTTTGCGATACTCGTCTTCGTCGATGTAATCGACGCCATGTTTGACAGCATCCTTAAATTTGCCGTTGGTGCCTTTGCTGATGACACCTGTTCCACAAACGAGTAAATCGGTATTGGCTGAAACAGCGCTATCGACATCAATCCCAGCCGCTTCGGCTTCCTTTTTCATTTTTGCGCGCGTTTGACTCATTGTGCCTGTGAAGACGACTTTTTTACCTTTGAGAGACATGGGTGATCCGATGTTGTGATGGATATAATTTAGTTAAATGATGCCCAGAAGTCGGGCAGGTCCTTTGCCCAATATGTCCCAAACAGACCACCTTCGGACAACTTTGGATAAGTTGTTGATTGCAACACAGTTAGTTTCTTTAACTCGAGACCACTAATCGAACGCAACACATTGCGATCGGTTGTCATTGTCCATAAATCCAACGTATGCAGATGGGCGTAGTGCTTGATGGCTTCCACATCTTTTGTTTCTACACTAAGATATTGAACGTTGGACGCTGCCTTAGGCAATGTTTTGATGGAAGGTATCAACTCGATGCGTTCAATACTGGGCAGGGCAAAAATATCGTCTACTTGGGCATTGGCACTTGGATTGAGAAACAATTCCTTCAATGAATCCGGAAAGGTGACTTCAAAACGTAGTCCATCGCGAACAATCAACTGTTCCAGTTTGGAAGGTAGGATACAGCCTTGGATGTTGGTTTCTCTACTGATGATGGTGAGCGATGTCATAGACTCTAGGGATTCGAGTTGCTTGGCAAACTGTGCCCATTTGAAATTGGTGAGCGTAAATTGCCTAGAACCTTGGAAGTATCCCCATTTCTCACTTTGTCCCTCTTGTGTACTGGTAGAATCTTCTAGGTGCAACTTGGTGAGATGGACACATTCTTCAAGACCGATGATTTCCTCGAGGAAATTGACACCATCAATAGAGATTTCTTTGATGTTCGGAGATCCCGTCACAATAATTTTGGCAATCTGCGTTTGTGCATAAAGGGTGATTTTTTCCAAGTTCGGATTGTTGGATAGGTCTAGCGTAGTGTTCTGAAAGTCGTCGTCGTATCCGTAGTAACAGTCGGTTTGTTTTGAATCTGTATTTGAAGAGCCCTGTTCAAGGGTGTCGTCGATGGATTCCAAAGCTCGTTTGTCGCTCCACCCCCAATGTTCGATGAAGAACTTGCTACAGTCGTTGTACAGCTTGATTTCTGCTTTGGCATTGGACCGAGTGCTGTACCACAACTCTTTGGCCTGTTGATGGAAGGATGTTTGGTGATTTTGCAATAAGGATAGAATCTTCTTTGCATCTTCGGTTTCCGTCCATGCTTTAAGTTCTACAAGAGAGGATACAAACTGTGCGATGTCTTCTTTGGATGTCAGTTCTAGACCTTCTTGCATCCAATCACCAGTGATCTCTTCTAGATTTGGACACTGTGACCAGAAGGCGAGGATTTCGTCAATGGAAGAATGTCGTTCAAGACTGTAACTGTCTAGGAGAATGGCTGTGAGAGATGTTTGTGTCGTATCTAGAGATCCTATCTTTGTACATCCATGATATATTTCCACGCGTTCTACATTTGGCATGAGGCTTATTGCTTCTGCAACAGAAGGCACTTCTTTGAGTAGGATTACCTCAGTAGCACTGGTAGAGTTTCCGGCTAAAACTGCATTTCCAGCCGCAATGGCGTTGGATAATCTAGCAATGTCAGAGATGATGTAATCCTCTCCTTTAAGCCACTCGAGTTTATTGGAGCGATCTTGAACGTTTGGAATGCGCTTGAACAACGCTTGTTGATTCTCAGGGGCAAAGTCCCGAAAGAAGTGCAATGGAAACAACCAATTTTGATTGTAGTGATTCTGTTCTTCTGGACAAGCGAGTACAATTTCCGCACGGACATCGTTGTTTTGGTGCGTTGACCAACCAAACGACGTACAGAAATCATTCATCATTCGATAGCCATCGGACTCTCGTATTGGAAATACAATGTCAATGAGTTCTGGATGTTTGGGGATGTTGTTTTGGACCCAAGATTTCCATTCTGTTGGTGTAGCAAACAGTTCGAGTAATGCTTGTTGAACATCAGGATTGTCTGATACACTCGTTGAAATATATTCGGCATAGGACTTTGAAGGTCGTGTAATAAGACTTGACACTTCAATACCCTTTCCCGATGGGAATTCGTAAATTGTGGTCTTCTTAGGAGAGGTTAGTTGTTGTAATAGATTCCAATTTCCACCATACAGCGAGTCTTCTCCAAAGATATTGCCTAGTAGATATTGTACCTCCAAAGAAACGAGAACCGATGCGATAGTCTTATCAGACTCATCAAACCACTCATTAATGGTGACAGATTGTCCAGTGGTTGATTGCAGGTTGAGACCAAAACGACTGAACATACAACATCCATCGTCATAGGTATATTGAGAGTCCACCTCCATACAGTCTAGGAAACTTCCATCTTCAAAGAGTGATTCCCCCTTTTGTTCTGCTTCCACAATGAGTTCACCCATCAGTTGATACAGTAAGTACAGAGCACTGTAGGCTTTGTTATGCGCATAGATACTGTAGTTAAAGTCTCGAATCGTAGGACGCTGACCCAAATATTTGGATAGGGACTCCCAAACCAATAGTGTAGGTGCATCCATCGATAGACCCAACTCCTCAGTAATCATATTTTCGACAATGCGTGTAAAGTTCTGGATCTCTGTTTCCTTAGCCATGATGTTTTCCTCGATTTTTGGTGGATATTGTATTGTGTCTGTGTGAACGTGTTCGGTGGAGCCCTTCGGTGAAGTGGAGTGGTTGATCATTGTCTGAACGGTCTGATAAAGCAGAGAGCCAGGCTTCTTTCCACCATAGGCCCTCCCAGATTCGGTCAGCGATGGGGCGATGGGCGTCACTACGGCCGTTGTTGTGAGATACGTGAACTTCCTTGCAGTTCGAGTGAGCGATGAGTTGATATACCCAATCTGGTCGCTCCCCCTCTCGATTGGCGACGATGTGTAGGTGGCTGAGATCGATGGCGTAATAGAACCCAGAATTCATCACGTCGATATACTCTTGCCATGTGCTCATAAGATACTTTTCGGGACCATCGCGTGTTGGGTACATCCCTTCTACGAGTACGGGCATTGAAAAGAGTTTTTGAATGGCAGCCAAGTTGTGAAAGAGACCCTTCATCGAACAATGGCGTTTACGTCCACTGTGCAGAGAATAGGCAGGGGCATTGATGAAGGCGCTCAGTTCCCCCAACCGCTCAAAGTACCAATGTGTTCGCTCGTTGTAGGATGAGGCATCGAGAATCAGCAGTCCCGGCTGGACGCGCACGTTGGCGTGCAGTTGAAACTGAGTGTCTGGAAAAGCCTCTTGGATTTCTGTCAGAGTATCTTCTGTGAACACAGTCGGAGTTTGCGGACACAACTGCACATAGTCCATCGAGGTTTCAAATGCCTCTTCTGCTTCGTTGGCCAACAACGTACAGGCTTCAATTGCGGGGAAGTTTGCAAATTGGGCGGTTGTATGGTGTATCTTAGGGGGGGACGTAAGGTGGATAGTAGCCATGATTTTATGGCTCCAAGTACAACACCATCGATGTTGCAGACGAGTTGGGGTATTCTGCCGTACATAACTCATCAAAGAACGTTTGATGTTGGGTACCGGATGTCAGATTTTGACCCAAAAATTTACCCATTGGTTTATCTGTATTGAAC
Source organism: uncultured Pseudomonadota bacterium (assembly GCA_937911635.1). GTDB lineage: Bacteria > Myxococcota_A > UBA796 > UBA796 > UBA796 > CAJWHX01. The sequence goes on from CALDQI010000296.1 coordinate 4,376, forward strand.
AAGGTCATCTTTCGTTTTTGGAAGAACACCCCTGTGTTGCTGTCTAGATTCATCTGATTTGGTATCCATTTAAGTCCCATGTGTGTCTCCTGGTAATACACGAGGTCATCCAAACCATCATCGTTAATGTCTATGAGAATTGAAGGCTTGATTTTGTCATACATTTCTGTGATCCCATGCACCCCTGCATGTCGACCTTGTTGAATCCATTCGGGACCATTCTCCCCGTTGTTAAACAACCAGCTCTCATATCGAATTGGGTCGTTAATGATCAGAATGTCTTTGCCAGATTTTCCATCCAATTGACCAAACAACACGCCTCCGTCTGATCGAATGGTGAGGTATTCATTGTCAGTTGGGCGTTGTAAGGCATCATCAAAGATTCCGAGACGACCATAATGAAAGGGGTTTAACGAGTCTTGCCAATCACCAAGAGGTAGCGTGTTGGTTAAACAATCGTCGCTCAGTTCATCTGCATCAATACAGTTACATAAATCTGCATGAGAGAGAGAAAATTGGTCGCCCAAAACAATGTCCAAGTCACCATCTTCATCTATATCCACAATGTGTCCATTACCAGTTTCTAAACCCCAAGGATCTCCGAGCATGTTGTTGTATTTGAACAGGCCACGGTTTTCACACAAGGGTAGGTCATCGCTACCCTCAATGTCTGAATTCGGATCTAGCAGTGGAGTTGACATCAGGAGTTGCGAGCTGGTATTCGATACAATGTTTGAACAGTCGAGTTTGCTATCCTCACCAAAAGGTAGGGTTCCATATCGAACCACCATGATATCTGAGAAACCATCAGCATTTAAGTCTCCCATTGTGACTCGTCCACGTGGAGCCTCCCCAGTTTGACTAAGTAAACACGCAGACAGAGTATCTTCAAACTCTATGTGTACAATAGAGAGAGATTGGTCAACGTTTGCCAGCACTTCAATGTGATCAGAATGCAATTTGATATCGTGGATCCGCTCCAAATTTGGAATGGTCAATGAAAAGTTTACAGTGTTAACTTTACCATTGGAACTTTGACAAATACCTTCCCCAAAAACATTTCCTGTTTCTTGTAGAATGGGTGTTGTTACAACACTGCCGGTCACATTCTCTGGATTGGAGATAATATAGAATCCCATTAAAAGAATAGTTCCCAATCCCAATAAATGTATCGGAGTCACTTGGCTTGTTTGTCGAGGTGGGTCAGATAAAGGAACTCGATCAGTAGAGGCTTTCGCTAAGATATCTCCAACATCTTCTTTATTGATACTGGTGACCTCAAAGAAACGAAGGAGTTTGGTACTAATATCTTGACTGAATTCGATGGCTTCTATTTGTACTAGCGCTTTAAGACCCAGTC
>CALDQI010000297.1:0-3184 GCA_937911635.1 uncultured Pseudomonadota bacterium
TTGAAGATGGCCAAGGTCCCCAAAGATGAGCGGACTAAAAAGGTGAAAGAAGTAGCTGAGTTACTTGGTTTGGTCGAATTGTTGGAGCGATATCCCAAAGAAATGTCCGGAGGACAGAGACAACGTGTGGCGATTGGTCGTGCGATTGTTCGAAGACCAAAAGTATTCTGTTTTGATGAGCCCTTGTCCAACTTGGATGCAAATCTTCGAAATCAACTCAGACTTGAACTCAAAAAACTTCATCGAGAATTGGATACTACGATGGTGTATGTAACTCATGACCAAGTGGAAGCGATGACACTTGCCGATCGCATTGTTGTTCTCAACAAAGGCGTGGTACAGCAGGTTGGCTCACCCGATGAATTGTATATGCAGCCAAGCAACTTATTTGTTGCTGGGTTTATTGGATCTCCTTCAATGAATTTTATGCGTTCCATTGAGGATGGTGTGGTCGTTGGTGTACGACCTCATCAGGTGGTGTTGGGTTCTGGTGACTATAGTGGTACTGTCGAAGCGATTGAGCGTCTCGGGTTTGAGACGTTGGTCCATTTGACAGTCAATGATGAGCCGTGTTGTGCTCGGATCGAGACCATGAATGGTGTACCCCAAATCGGGGAGGTGGTTCAGATCGGATTCGAAGGAGCACTTCGATTTGACCAGACGTCTGAGCAACGGATTCACTGAGGGATACAGGCTATTGTAACTGGTCTCGGAAGCTGTTCAGTACTCGTAGCAGTTCTTTTGGGTCAGTGTGTTCGTCTGCGTTTTTGTTTGCATGGCGCCATAAAAGGGTTCCGCCCTTCGCAAACAAAGCCTCGCCGCCTTGTTGCCATAAATCTCCCTGTGTCTTTCCCTGAGTAAAGCCTTTCTTAGTGACTCCAAATCCTGCTTTGAGGGTTCTCAGACCAATACCCAAACCGTAATGTAGATTCATTAGCTGATACGTGGCTCGGTCTTCGTCAGTATATATAGGGAAGGGGATGTTGAATTGCTCTACGAAGTCCGTTGCCATCAGCGGGGTTCCATTGCCGATTGCAACAATGTTGACACCCATCGCTTGTACAGGATTGTAAATCGCTTTTAATTGAGCAGACTGCTCACGACAAAACATTCAACCGTAATGTCGCAGCCAAGTGATCAGGACAGGTTGATCTGTCCATAGACTAGAAAAAGAAACAGACTGACCATCCAACGATCGTATAGATGGGTCAGTCTGTCTTGGCATATTTCACCACAAATGTGAGTGAGTTGCCTTAGATGGTATTCTTTTTGATTCGAGGGTCTGCCTCACGACCGGTACGGAACTCTGGACGCGCTCCACCGTTTGCATAGCCCAATTCTTTTTCCAGTTTCTCTGTACTTTGGCCTTTGGCTTTGAATTGGCGAATCTTTCTTTCCAAATGTTTGATGTGTTGGTTTTGGCGTTGTGCTTTTGAACCCATGGGGGAACTCCTCAGTTAACGATACATTTACATAAAATACAAAAGTGATGCTTCCTAACCGATCTTGGCTATACATTCAAGTTTTCGATCACAGATTTCAATATTGCCTCGATGAAATAGACTAGTTTTGAATCTGCACATCTGAAACCGATACCCCGTCGATAAGGCCACGAGCGGTTCCTTTTTGTGGATTGACAGTGAAGGAGCCATTGTCGACTGCAACCTCTCCAGTTTGTCCTGAACCAAGTGCCGTATTGAGTTGAAATGAGGAGGCAAGCAGCTGTGCAAACTTCATCGCGATGTGTTGATTGGTGGCTTCAAAGGACATTTGATTGTTTCCAGCAGCAGCTCCCGCCAGCGTCAAGGAAGCGTCCCCAGCGGATACTGTACCATCGCTTAGACTTGCGTCTCCTGTTGCCTGAAGTGTATTGAAGTCAATGGGGTTGTCCGAGGACGGATTATCATTCTCTGGTAAGTTTGAAATGGCGCTGGCATAGTCTCCAATTGAATGAAGCTGTTTGCCATCCAGTCCCATATTCTTATTGATATCTTTTGAAATCCCCATATCAAACCAACCGCGAACGTCAGCCATCAGTTCACCATTTTTGACGTACCCACCTTTGACACTGGTAAATGCGACCGTATCGAGTGCCTTATTTGCAACGACGTTAGATCCATCTTGGATTTGATTGTTGGCAACGTTGATGTTGGCATTTAAGTGTGTGCCCTGATCAATACCCACAGATGCGAAACCACTACCGATTGTTCCCTCTTTCAATCCGACCTGTGCTTGGATGTTTGCTGTGTCCAAACGAGATGCTCCAGAGCTGATCAACTCACTAAAATCAACGTCTGCTACGGGGGCACTGGTTGAGCCTGAGACAGAAGATGTTTTATCCATGTCAGATACGTCGACTTGAATGCCTTTCGCCCCCATTTGACTGACGCCCATGGACCCTTTACCATTCCCGCTATGAGTGAATTGTCCATTTGTCAGCGAGGCTTGATCTACCTGGGTGACCGATTGTGGCTGTGTGACGGTTACATTGTTGATGTTTGCAGAGCCTAGTGAGCCTTCTTGATGTTTCGCCGTTCCATGTGTCCGTAGATTTGTTGCCACCCCGCTATCAATACTCAGCATATCGCCATATTGTGCGTTGTTGAAATTGACCTCTTCAAGATTTACATCACCATGGTCCCCAACCAAACTAGCGGAACCATTTTTAATGGTGGCAGTTTCAATGGTGCCACCTTGCATGGCAAAATTGTTGACTTGACCATTATCTAGCTGGGCATGCATTTCAGTTGTGCCAACCCCAGACAAGTTGGCTCCCGTAAACGTTGCAGAATCTGCGCTCGCCCCAAAGGTATCCCCTTTGATACCATTGGCTGTAATCTGATCCAGATTTGCAGCGTAGGTCGTTTGACCACCCAACGTTGCTTGAACGGAAGCATTGGTTCCTGAAATGGACTGCGCTCCGATTACATCTGCTAACCTGGCGTCTTGTGCGGAGACTGTTTCCACAGAGGCTTGATAACTATTGTTGTTACGATTACCTGCTATATTAGATAGGTTGAAGTTACCGATGCTTCCTTCCGCATGTGATGCATCATTTCCCGACAACTGCCCAACGGTAAATCCGCTCTGTGTCATGGTTGAGTTTCCATGCGCAGCTGCATCGACTATGTTGATAGACCCAGCGTTTACACCATGACCACTAATGTCATTCACACTGGCTTGA
>CALDQI010000298.1:0-3659 GCA_937911635.1 uncultured Pseudomonadota bacterium
TGTAGAGTTCGATTGCCTTGTCCCACATTTTGAGTTCTTTGTAGCAGGTGGCCAGAGAGTACTGGAAATCGACCAAATCAGGACGCATATCCATTAAGGTTTTGTATGTGTCGAGAGCTGTTTGAAACCGTTTTGCATTGAAATTTGCGGCGGCATAGATGCCATAGTAGTTAAATTCTTCCTCAGGTTTCGGACTAAACGTTTCCAGTATTGCAACAGATTCCTCTGCTCTGTCTACCCCGAGTAATATACCGGCGTAACTCTTAACGGCTGTTAAATCATTGGGGTCGGTTTGATAGATATCGTAGTATAGAGCGACAGACTCATCGTGCTTACCTGCTTTGAATAGACCTCGAGCAATTTCGATTCGTGCGGCTTGTTTTAAGGCCTTGGCAGTTCTTTTCTCATAAGCGTCATCTGGAAGTGTCTCATCGTTTCGTACAGTTTCACAGTCCGGTAGAACCTTTTCAAAATTGCCGTTCCCCAAATGCAGTGACGAGCGTTTCATTCGAACCATTGGATTTAAACCAAATTTATTGTACATTGCTGTAAGGATCAGCTGTAACTCACCTCTATTTTTACCTTCTGGAATGATGTCGAACAGATCCAAGTGAGAGGTCAGCAAGTCCGGTGCTTGACTTTGAGCTGCCCTTTTTAGGGATGTCGTTTGATTCAGATTCCCAAGTTTTTCATGAGCAGTGGCGGCAATAAATAAATGGGACAAGGGTGGGGAATTGGGTTCCAAGTGTGGCTTAGCCTTCTCTAATGTATTCAATGCCTGTTCAGCCTTTTCCTCTGCCAAGTATAGAAGGGCAAGGATGGAAACGATTTTGGGAGACGCATATCCATGTTCAGTGACAAACTTCTCCAAGAATTGTTTGGTGTTGGTGTTGTCCTTTTGTTGACCGATGCTTTCAGCAAAGGCGACAAACAAGTCGGCATTGTCAGGATTTTGATAGATCAGTTCAGTGAATAGTGTATTGGCTTTGTCGAATCGTTTGGATTCACGGTAGCAAATGGCAGTGTCAAATCCGTACCGAAGCATGTCATTTTGGTTTCGAAGATTGTCCAACATCGCACATGAAATCTCAAAATGTTGTTTGCCCATAAAGGATTTGGCGTAAATCCACTCCACCTCATCAATCAAATACAATGAGATATCGACACCTTTTTCATCTTCACTGATTTCAAACTTCTCTTTGGCGATGGTCAGTTCGTCAGTGGCCCGTTCAAAATTGTTCCGTTCGTATTCGAGCAGTCCCATTTGTTTCCAAGGCTCTCCATCGTCAGGGAATTGATTCTGTAAGTTGGTGTAGAGTTCGATTGCCTTGTCCCACATTTTGAGTTCTTTGTAGCAGGTGGCCAGCGAATACTGAAACTCCGTTAAGTCAGGGCGTAGTTCAATCAATAAGTTGTATGTGTTGAGGGCAGGTACGTACCTTTTGGCTTCAAAGTTTGCGGCTGCATAGATGGCGTAGTAATTGAACATTTGATCGGGTGTTGGGGTGAAACCTTCCAGTACCGCAACAGACTCATCCGCTCTTTGTGCCCCCAACAATATACCGGCATGGGCTTTGACAGCGAATAAATCATCTGGACTGCTTTCGTAAACATCCGTAGACATCTCGACCGCTTCATTGAGTTCACCCGCTTTGATGTGACGCTTAGCAATGGCAATTTTGGCTTCTTGCCAGAGTGCTTGTGCGGTTCCCTTTTCATAGGAGTTTCGCGGTAGACTCTGATCTTTTAACACTCGTTCGCAATCATCCAGAACTTTATCCCACTCGTTGCTATTGAAATGGAGGGCGGAACGCTTTACTCGAACCAATGAGTTCAAACCAAAATTTTCGTACAGTGAAAGCCAGATTAACTGCGCTTCACCATTTTTGTTCGTATCAGGGTTGATGCTGAGAAGTTCGGAGTGGTCAGCCAATAAATCGGGTGCCAATTCTTGTGCTTCTTTGATTAGGGCGTTGGCTTGTTCTTCTTTACCGAGACGCTTGTATGCGTTGACTGCAATGAACAAATGAGCCAAATGAGCTGATTGAGATTCCGAAGATGTTGTTTCGCGAAACCTTTGTATGGCATTCAATGCTTCTTGTTCATTTCCATCCATCATAAGATACAGACCAAGTAGGGCAACAATTTTCGGAGAGGTGTATCCATTGTTCTGTACATAGTTCTCTAGAACAACTCTCGTGGCCGGAATGTTATTCTGTCTTTTTATACCCCCATAAAATTCGACAAGGAGACCACTGTTATTGGGGAATTGTTCAATCACTTCGCTAAATACCCTTGTAGCCGTGTCAAACTTTTCTGCCTCACGGTAGCAAATGGCAGTATCAAATCCGTACCGAAGCATATCACTGCGATTCCTCAGCGTGTCCAATCTGGGACATGCTGTCTCAAAATCTCCCTTTTTCATAAAAGATTTTGCATGAATCCATTCAACTTCATCAATAAGATATATGGAATCATTGACCCCCTTCTGATTGCCGCTCGTTTCAAACTTACCCTTTGCAACGGTCAGTTCTTCAACGGCGCGATCAAAATTCTCCCGTTGATATTCAAGCAGTCCCATTTGCTTCCAAGGTTCTCCATCGTCAGGGAATTGACTCTGTAGGTTGGTGTAGAGTTCGATTCCTTTGTCCCACATGTTCAGTTTGCCGTAACAATTCCCAATGGAATATTGAAACTCAGTCATATCTGGCCTCATTTCCACCAATATTTGGAATGATTTTAGAGCAGGTTCAAATCTTTTTGCCTCGTAATTTGCAGCTGCATAGATGGCGTGGTAGTTGAATTTGTCTTTGGCCTTTGGTGTAAATTTTTCCAGTACTGCAACGGATTCCAATGGTTTTTTGACAGCCAATAGGATGCCAGCGTAGCTCTTCACGGCCATCATGTCGTAAGGCATCCGTTTATACAATCTTTTCAGGACCTTTTCCGCGGCGACAAAGTTTTGTTCTTGCTTATAGAAATCTGCGAGTATGATATCTGCATCCCAAGACCTAGGGTGACCTTTGATGACCAAATTAAAGACTCTTACAGAAGACTGTCGTCTTCCGCTTTTCCAAAGCATTACCGCGTAGTCGATTCCACTACCATATGTCTTAAATGTTTCCCAGTTATTTAAGGCGATTCCCAAGGCCTTTTCAGTCTTGCCCTTGGCAAACCAGTATTCAGCCAACTCTTTATCGGTTAGTCCTTTGGGCTGGGCGTAAACTGGATGCGAGAGACTGAATGATAAGAGGAACAGAAGCGCATATTTAACGGGTGTGTTGAACCGCATCATAAGAGCCTCGTATCATCTTTTTACGTATCGTACGAATGCTCTGTATGAACTCTAGCGCTACAGGGATTGGCGTTACCGTAGAAGGTGCGTCTTCTATATGGTATCGTATGGGTACAGGAATAGTGCTGAGTTTGTTAACCCGAGCGATCGCGAACAACTCAATGTCAAATGAGAAACCATTGATGGTTCCACGGCTTAGTATAGGCGAGGCTTCTTTTGTAACGCCTTTTAATCCTGCTTGAGTATCGCGAATATTTCCAAGTCCGATTCGCTCGACCAGCTTGTGTAGGACATAACTCATCGTGTCTCTTTTCTTTTGATATTCTGTTTTGTTGTCATCCACAATACAGGTACTATCTGGGTG
>CALDQI010000299.1:0-1845 GCA_937911635.1 uncultured Pseudomonadota bacterium
CGATTCCACTGTGGACTGCAATGACTATGACGCCTCGATTTATCCAGGAGCTCCTGAGATAGCGAATGATGGAATCGACCAGGACTGTGATGGGGTCGATCAGACGACCAGTACAGGTGGATGTTCAAGTACAGAAGTAGCTGACTGCAACGGGAATTGCGCGCCTGCCTATTGGCTTGGAGATGGTATCTGTGACCAGGGCTCCTATTCTTACCTTGGAAATCCAATCTATTTTGATTGTGCAAGCCTAGGATATGACTCTGGAGATTGTAGTGCACCAGATTCGGACTTTGACGGGTATGATGCATCCGTAGATTGCAACGACAACGATTCTTCGATTTATCCAGGGGCTCTTGAGATCCCGAATGATGGCATTGACCAAGACTGTGATGGGCTCGACTCCACAAGTGGCACCCCCACCAACTATCAAGGAAGCGAAACCTATGAGTTTGCCGCGGCTCAATCGTTCCCTAGTGGCAGAAATTGCAACATGCAGTTTACGATCACCGGTACCCCTTCAGCGGTGTCTTGTCCAACCTGTACATATGTCTTTGATATGAGTATCACCATGGACTCTAGTTCCATTTACAATTCCACTTTTACCCATTGCGATACACTGTCGAACTCAATGGTCGTCTCTTATGGATTTGTAAGCAACTACAATGGAACTGGAGAGCAGGCTCTTTTACTGTATGAAAATGGGGCATGGGTACCCTTCGCCATCAACAACACTTCGAATTTCGGTTCGGTAGATACAGTGAATTTCAATGGCAGTACGTTCAACTATTCTGTGGGATATATGGATTACTACGGTAATAGTTCCTATGGTTTAGGATATCACACAAACCATTGGACTGGATCGGGAGTGGCGAACTGACCATATGGTGTTCATGAAACAACACTCACCAAAACACAGGCTACGTGTTCTGTCGTCGCTCTTTACTGAGCGGTCAAGCCATACTGAATAAACAACCAGGTCGCTGGAAATGTGAACAGCAATGAGTCTAGTCTATCGATGACACCACCATGGCCCGGCATGATATTGCCTGAATCTTTAACACCAAACGCACGTTTCATCATGGACTCTACCAAGTCTCCAACCACACTGAGGATTGCCAATGCAACCCCGAAAAGTAGAGATGAAACAACTGGAACCATAGGAAGCCAGGTCACACAAAAGAAATAGGCGACGATTGTTGAGAGCACTACCCCGCCCACGACACCTTCGATCGTCTTCTTCGGCGACACACGTTCAAACAACTTGTGCTTACCAAAGGCTCTTCCAGCAAAATATGCTCCAGAATCTGCCGACCACGTCAGAACCAAGGTCAGAAACAACCACGTGAGACCAGTTTCCTCCACATCACGCACCTGCACAAACGTACTGAGCAAGAATGGTAGATACATCAAACCAAAGGTACTGTACGCAGCCCATTTCATCCCCAAATCATTGTCAGGCATACCAAACAACCCTGTCATGAATAGAACAAACAGCGCACCGATCAGAATCGGTGTTAGCATGGTCTGATAATAGAACAGAGCAACAAAAACGAGCACATAGACATTTGTAAGGATCCATCGATGCATTGATGGAAAGGAATTGTTCTTTGAGAACATCTTCCATAACTCTCCACTGCCAATAGCAACGATGACCATTCCCAACACAAGAACCCCAATGGTTCCCCCATAGACCAGTATTGGCAATACGATGGCCAATGCGATCACTGCCGCTATCAATCTCTCTTGCATATTTTCATCTCCATCATCTCATCGGATGAATCTTTGATTTGTCGTTTCGAAGCTGTTGTCCGGTTTTCCCAAATCGACGCTGACGACTGTTAAACT
>CALDQI010000300.1:0-4974 GCA_937911635.1 uncultured Pseudomonadota bacterium
CGAAGTGAACCGTCGTACTCTCTTGCAAAAGCACAATGAAGTCGCTCGATTGCTCTCCGATTTGGACTATGCGACCCCAAATGAAGCGGCACGGATTGAGCGTTCTTTGGAACGTGTGATCACTGAGATTTGGCATACTGATGAACTCCACCGTCAGAAGCCAACTCCACTCGATGAGGCTCGTGCTGGATTGCTCATCTTTGAGAGCCGATTGTGGAATGCCATCCCCAAGTTTCTTCAGGTGCTGGACATTGAATTGCTGAACACCACTGGGAAACCCTTGGCGTTGACCGCTGCACCGGTTCGTTTTGGTTCTTGGATGGGAGGAGATAGAGATGGAAATCCGAATGTAACCCCTGAGATCACTCGGAAAGCATGGGCAACAGCTCGGTGGATGGCTGCAGATTTGTATTGGCAAGAGATTGATGCCCTTCGAGCAGAACTGTCATTAACCAACGCCTCTGCAGGCCTTCGTCAGCGAGTTGGTGATGTATCGGAACCGTATCGTGTACTCTTGCGTCAGGTGAGAGATCGATTGGATAGAACCAGAGATTGGGCAGCCGGCATCATGGCGGGAAAATTTCCCAAGATTCGATTGGATATCTACACCTCTGTAGACCAAATCTGGGAACCACTACAATTGTGCTACGACTCACTCATTCAGTCTGGATGTGAAATTATCGCACAGGGCCGATTGACAGATATTCTTCGTCGTTTGAGCACCTTTGGTCTGTGCTTGGTCAAGATGGATATTCGGCAAGAATCAGAAAAACATACGGATGCAATGGATGCGATAACAAGACACCTAGGGCTGGGGAGCTACGAGCAGTGGTCTGAAGCAGACAAGCAGGCCTTTTTATTGCGAGAACTGAACAATAGGCGCCCATTGATTCCGAACAATTTTGAAACCACTGCTGAAGTTCGAGACGTGTTGGATACCTTCAAAGAGATTGCACAGACTCCCAGTGAAAGTTTGGGTGCCTATGTGATTTCCATGGCAACAGAACCATCGGATGTATTGCTAGTGGAACTCTTTCAAAAGGAAATGGGGGTTCCTAAGCCCCTTCGTGTGGTGCCTCTGTTTGAGACCTTGTCTGATTTGGAAGGGGCAGCCAATACGATGGACTTACTGTTGTCGCTGCCGATTTACCGTGGACGTACTGAAGTGGAAGTCATGCTTGGGTACTCTGACTCTGCAAAGGATGCGGGAAGACTTGCAGCCTCTTGGGCTTTGTATACCGCACAAGAGAGATTGGTGGCAGTGTGTGAGAAGTATGGCGCTCGTTTAACGTTGTTTCACGGTCGTGGTGGAACGGTTGGTCGTGGTGGCGGACCGATGTCCTTGGCTATTCGCTCTCAGCCTCCCGGATCGATCTCCGGTGGTCTCCGCGTCACGGAACAAGGCGAGATGATTCAGGCAAAGTTTGGCTTGGAAGACATCGCGATTCGAACGCTGGAAGTCTACACGACGTCTGTGGCGGAAGCCACCCTGACGCCTCCTGCACCACCCAAGAAGGAGTGGCGAGAAGAGATGGACCGTTTGGCAGCGCGTGCCGTAGAGGGATACCGAGAAATTGTACGCGGTCATGCAGACTTTGTTCCCTATTTCCGTTCTGCCACTCCAGAACCGGAACTGGGCCAACTCAACATTGGCTCTAGACCTGCGAGGCGCCGAAAAGGTGGCGGAGTAGAATCTTTGCGAGCGATTCCTTGGGTGTTCGCATGGACTCAAACTCGTTTGTTGTTGCCATCATGGCTGGGAATAGGCGTAGCCTTAGACGGAAAGACCGATGCCATTCACAAAGAGATGGTTGCGGAATGGACATTTTTAAACTCCACGATCAATTTGATTTCGATGGTCCTCGCCAAAGCCCTCCCAGATGTCGCAGAGTATTATGAAGAATTGCTCGTTGACTCAGCGTTGCATCCGCTTGGAAAAGAACTCCGTGGTCGGTATGAAACCGCTAAGAATTCCATTTTGGAATTGACCGGTCGAACGGATCTATTGGAGCACAATCCAACACTTCAACGGTCGATCGTATTGCGAAATCCATATGTAGACCCGATCAATGTTCTTCAAGCAGAGTTGCTACGTAGGTTGCGCACACCAGATTTGACCGACGCACAGGCAAAGCAGCTTGGTGACGCGTTGAGAATCAGCATTAATGGAATCGCCCACGGTATGCGCAATACTGGCTAGAAGAGGTGCTGATACCTTCTGAAGACCGATGCCAGTGGACCTTCGATATCGTCAGCCGTCAATCCATATTCAGATAGGTCATAGTGGTGTTTCGAGCGATAGGGCTGGTGTTCCAGTTCGCTTACACGTGATTCTACGGAAGGGGATAACTCGGGAAGATCTAGATGTTCTACGATGTTGTGTAGCGTCTTTCGAGTGTTGGTTTTCAAGTCGTTGTATCCAACAGTGATTCTTCGATGTTCTGGAATGTGCTTGATACCTTCTTCATTTTTCAAATAGGTGCCGATACTGTGTTGCAAAATCCATTGGACGTGTGCTGGAGACAATCGTTCCACTTTGGGTTTTCGAGATCCCCACAGTGCCAACATTAGACTCATTCTAGAAGGAATGGCTTCCAATGGATTTCGAATCAAGACGATGATTTTTGAGTCTGGGAAGACGGTGTTTAAATGAGGCAACACACGCGAGAATCTTGGATTTTTTCCAACATAGATACCAGTGCCCCGTTGGCGCTGCAACTTCTTCTGTATACAGGCTCGGTACCACATCAGTGCCGAGAATTGTTCTTCGGGAGTCCAGAACTCAAACTCTTTGGGCATTCCTTTGGGTCCGATGTCAATCAAGGTTGGGCTGTCGTTGATGCAGATATCTGAAGCGTATTGACTCCACATCACAAACTCATCTTCTTCAGGTTCGTTGAACCGTACTCTGTGGATATTATCTAGATGCCCTAGAAGTCGATCCTGAAGCGCATTGAATCGCGTGAGGATATGATTCCCAGTGGCTTGATCCAGTTGACTGAATGCGTGCAAGCAATGTTGAAACGACGACGCAGGGAAGAGCATCTCATGTAGGTCCAGGCTGTGTGCCCAGTCATTTCCCGCCATCAATCGATGCAAAAAAGTAGTGCCAGATCGTTGATGACCGGCGATGAATAGGCTCTGATCTGTTTGTGGAGTCGGGATTTTTGATGGAAGGATACCGTCTATGGCCCAAGCGATTTGATTGAAGAGATACACAGCCAAATGAAATCCCATCGAAGGTACAGTAGATGCGAGTCCATTTTGATCGATCATGACGCGTTGTTTTTTCCAAAAGATGTCCCAGCGAAAAGGGGTCAGAAATCGCGGGTGTAGGGTAGCGAGATCGGTTTTGTTCATGGGTTGATTCCCATCTGAGTTCTAGCCATGTCTCTGAGGACTTTTTTGTCGAGTTTGTTTTGTCTACCCGTGACGGGAAACTGTGATAGCCCAAAGCAATAGTCCGGTTTCACTTGGTGACCACAAACCTCAAAGGATGTTTCTTTGAGCCAGTCGGAAGTTTTGGTATCAGAGTGAGCCCATTCCACAAAAAGAATCACATCCTCATCTTCTCTGTCGGCGTTCCAAACCCCAACCAGTGCCGATTGTCGTACCAGTGTGGTTTCGGACTTCGTGTTGAAATGCTCTGTGAGTTTTGTCTCGAAAGTCTGGGGGTAGATGTTGAATCCGTTGCGAATGATCATGTCTTTGATGCGCCCTTCGAGTACCAGCATTCGCCGACCTTGAAAGTCTACCCATCGGCCCAAATCACCAGTAGACAGACCGGTGCTTGAATCTCGAGGTGGATGTCCAAAGTATCCAGAATAGAGCGAAGGACTGTGGACGATGATTTCACCAATCTCCGACCCAGGAGTGGAAGGAACGATGTTTACTTGAAGGGTATCCAGCACTTCTCCTACCAAATCTCCTTGTCCATCCCATCGAAGTTTATCAGACGCCTCAATGAATGCGATACCTCCGACCTCTGTCATGCCGTAGACCCCTAGTATTCGAGTTTTATCAGCGGTTACGGCTGTGAGCTTCTCCAAGAAATTTTTGGTTACCGGAGCACTGCCCAGCATGATGGTACCAAGGTTCTCTGGTAGAGAGGTCAGGTCTCCAGATTTAAAGAGCTCCATCCACAGATAGGGAGAGGTGAAACAGGCATCGATGTCGCCTGACTCTATCAGTCTGAGCATTGACCGTGCCCGCTTTAGCTTTCGTCCTTTATTGACGTAGGCGGTGTAGCCCATTTTGATGGCATACAAGGCTTGGGGTGGTGTATCGGCCAAGAAGTTGGTAATATCACAGTGTCCGATAGCTTGGTGGATGTGATTCAGAAAGTGCTCGAGTGCGCTGCAGCTAAATTGGACGCATTTGGGTGCACTGGTTGTGCCTCCAGTAAAGACGATGATGGCTTCATCATCCTCCTTCGTATCTGCCGGTTCCGTAGTTTCTCCCTCTTGAGAAAGACGAGATGATGACAATGTCAACGAAGTGCTCTGTTCAATCTTTGGCCAGGGAGGCACCGTGATGTCAAAGTATGACAAGAGACTTCGAACACCGGGCAGTCGATGAATCCAAACCAGCTTTGAATGAATTAAAATCCATTTTAATTATTCAACTCTAGGGAGATTTTTTATCTCAAAAACCAAAGAAACCATTTAAAATTAGATCTATAAAAACGACTGAGCAAGCTATTGATCTTTTTGAAAAGGGTAAAATTTCAGCAATTCTAATATCTTCCAATTTGAATAAAAAATATGAGATAATATGGGAAACAAATTATTTACCTTCTAAAGATAAAAACTTAGCAATTTTCTCAACAATAGTAGGTTTCTTTTTAGTCTTAATAGTCTTGATTGGTCGATTAACCAAAATGCATCCATTAGCTATCTTTTCAGATTTTTTTGTAGATACCATAAGAGGTGTACCAATGTTGGTAATTATCTTATACATAGGTTTACCTTTAGC
>CALDQI010000301.1:0-11957 GCA_937911635.1 uncultured Pseudomonadota bacterium
ATTCTTCTTTATTTGAATAACCACGATGCTGGTCTTTTAATAACTTCTTTAAATTATCTGTAATTATACGTTTCACTTTCATAGAATTAATTGATGGGTTGTCTAAAAGTGTTTTAAAATATTGTTTATTTTCTAATTCTTTACTAACTAATATAAATGTATATAGATCAGATATAAATCTATCTCTAGGTTGAATACTAGAACTTATACGAGAACTGTAAGTACTTATATTGTTTGAATAATTACTAAATATAGTTTTTAATGATTCTTGTATTTTTTTTGAATCTTCACTAGTTCTTTCTTTTACTACCGTATTCATTTTTTCGTTTAATTTTCTAAAAATATCAAATAATAATCTTTCGTTTTCACCAGAATATAAAATATCACGAAAATGTTCTTTATAAACGGCTTCATCCTTTAATGCTTCAAATCTTTTTTGATACTCATCTAATTTAGATGATAATGGAGCAAAATAATTCTCACCAGGTAAAGCCTTATTAAAAGTATTAAGTAACTTCATAAGTTTATTCACTCTAGTCTTATCTTTTTCGAATTTATCGTTATCTTCATATGGCTTATTTGGTTTTTGTTGTTGTAAAGCTAATTGACCTGCGTCTCTAGTATCTGCTTTTTGAACGTTTGCATTAGCTTGAATTTCTTCACCAGCTTTCTCTGGTGTTAATACAAGTTCTTGATTGACTTCTTGTTGTGTAACAGAAACACCCTTAATAATCTTATCACTTTTTGATACCCAATTTGAAACAATTGTTAATAGTTGTGATAATTGAGGATTTCTAGCAATTTCTACATAATTTAATGCACTTTGAAGTGTCGCCATAAGTTGATATCTGTTAAAATCTTGTTTACTTTTTGCATTATCGTTCATATAATCAATAATAAATTGAATTGTATCGTTAGTATACGAATTATCTTTATCACTTTTAATTATTTCACGAATTCGTTCTGCTACTTTATCTTTTGTTTTTTCAAATTTTCCTTCCATTAAAGCTGTTTCTAAAAGGTTTAATTTAGATAAAACAAATTGATATTTTTTATGTGAATTTTCTGCTTTGCGTAAAAAAAGACCAAAAAGACGGCAATCAAATAAATTTGGATCATATTCAAATTCATCACTTCCACCACAACCACACGTTAATTTACCACTTGTTTTCATTTCGACGTTTAAATCATCACATTTAGAACTAACTTGTTTAGCCTTATCAAATTTATTAGACATAGTTGTTTTCTATAGTATCAATAAACATAAAATTCATAGCATTTTTTTCCTATTCTATGTTAAACTGGTTCAAATGGATAAAAAAACTAACGGGTTTGATGTAATAGAAACATTATTATCCTATTTACAAAAAATAACAAAACATACTACATTTCTAGTTGGATTTATTATCATTTTCTATTTCTATTATTTGCGTAATCGCTCTTCTAGTACAACTAATGTTACTTCTTCGCAATATAGTTATTCAAGAATGATTATTTTAGGCGTATTACTTGTATTTTTTCGTAAAGATATTATGAAAATAATAAATAAACCATCAGAAAAAAGTAAAAACAATACAAATGTTAAAAATAACAATCCTATATACGAATATGGAACTCAATTATTTGAAGGGAACGTTAAGTCTTCAACCTTAGAAAGAAAACCACAGGAAATATGGAAACAAATAAAAAAATTTAAAAAGACTTCACCAGAACTTGTAAAAGATATATATTATCATTTACAATATTTTCAACATGAAATTAAAACAATAGTAAATAAAGATACATTCTTATATCAGCATATAGATAAACTAAACGATAGAAAGGATGAAATATTAAAACTAGTAGATAGCTTAGAGTATACAGAGAATACTGATTTATCTAGGTTAAAGAAAGAAACAAATGACTTCTTAATTAAAGCTTTAAAAGAAGCTAAATCAAAAGTAAAAGATAATCGAATCAATGCAACTTGCAGTACAATACATATCACTGATGATGTATATGGTATTGAATAATCTATACAATCTAATATAAGATTATCTAGGTCTTGTATAGCCTATACTAAAAATTGATTGACTTATTTTCAATATCAATCTGACATTACACACATTTCAACTGAGTATACAGATACGCAAACAAACACAACAAACACATTTCATTATGTCTAAGGTTAAGACCGCCATGATTGATGCTCTCAAGCAGATTGGTTGTATGAATGAGGATGGGAGTCTTCATCTTACAAAGGAGAACCTAGACCAGTTTCTCACGCGGGGTCGTCGTGGGACAAAGAAGACCAAGGGTCCTAAGCGGCAGGTTGCTCCTAGTGCATATCGCCTCTTTATGGCTGAGAATCTAGAGAAGATTCGTGGTGAGCATCCCGAGGCTTGCGAGGGTCGGGGCAATCTTCTCAAGAAGGTTGGTGAGATCTGGAAGACAATGAAGGAGAACAACGACCCAGCTGTTGAGAAGTATGAGAAGGAGTCCACGGATGCTAAGGAGAAGATGGCTGATGAGAAGTCGGGGGCATCTGAGGAGGCTAAGGCTGAGGAGCCCGAGGAGGCTAAGGCTGAGGAGCCCGAGGAGGCTAAGGCTGAGGAGCCTAAGCCCAAGAAGAAGTTCGGGGCTTTCAGCGAGCGTTCTCCTCCCAAGGTTGAGCCAGTTTCGGAGCTAATTGCTAAGGAGATGAAGGAGAAGAAGGAGAAGAAGGAGAAGAAGACAAACGATCGAAAAAAGAGGAACTTCGATCGGAGCAAATTCTTAAAGAGCTTAGAAATGAAGGCTTGTTGGACTCGATACAGAGTTCGACCGCGAACTATTGGAAAGAGTTAGCCGCGAAGCGGAAGAAGACGAAGAAATCGTTCGGAAACAGTTGAGTAAGTGCACTACCAGAGACAAAGAGAGGAAGAGAGAGGGAGAGGGAGAAAAAAAAGTTGTTGTTTGAGAGAAAGGCATGATATCATCATCACTGTAATACATCTTTATATTGTTGACTACTCCTAAACGCAAATCCTTCTCTTTTCTCTCTTCTACGTCTCGTTGAAACGAATACCTCCGGAGTTCCACACGACCCAAAACGTTCCAATCATCAATCCAATGAGGTGTGTTTCCGGCTGGAAGAAGCCCATTGATATGTTCAATAAAAGGATCAGAGGATTGATCGTTTACTGAACTACGAAAATAAGGGTCTGGCATGACCAAATCCGCACCGGTTCCATCTGCATTGGTTGCAACAACCATATTCAAAGTGCTGGGTATTAACGTCGCTGTGTATCCACCACATTGGTACGCTTCTTCAAAGAGCATAGGGACTCGTATCAAATCATCTTCTGTTAGCCCCAACTCGGCTTGCATGACTTCCCATGTTGGTTCAATGTAGTCGAGTTGAATGTCCTCATTGAGTCGCCGAAGTACGTTGTCATCCAAAATACTGGCTACGTCTGGGATCCCTTTTGAACTTGCATATTTTGGCAAAGACATTGAAGGACTCAGCGTTTCCAAGAATGCGTATCCTGCATTTACGTCTGCCAATAGGAACTTGAAACCCTTTGGTGAACTGGCATCTGGGACGAAGGTCATGTATTCATCAACGTGACCAACACACAAAAATGTAACATCCAGTGTGAAGGGCATTTGCAACTCTTGCGATACGAAGTGGTCGGTTAAATCTGAGGTGATGGTTTCAGGGGTGCTACCATAATACCAGTCGCCATAATAGATGCGTCCGTAGGGATAGCCAGTAACAGGTGGGGCCACTTCAAGATTTCCAAAAGAGTCTTGGGAGGTGACCATGCCTCTTCCCCAAGTTTCAATCCATACATCTGGTCCATCCAATTGCTCTTCGGGTAAAGAATCCAAACCACGATCTCGAATCGAATCAATGACAATATCCAATCGGGTACCGTCGCTGGCTAGGTTGGCGAACTCGATCTCATCTTGCAGCCATACATCCCAGTCATAACTTCGTACATCAAAAGCTGTAAAGTTACTTCCAAGGGCTTCTTCAAAGCCTTGAATGAAATCTATATTGCTGACAAACCCTGTACCCTCCATTGCATAGACTCGTTCCATCGGCTGTAAATGATGATTGAGAAGCATGGGTGCGGATACAGCAGGCACCTCTTGCTCACTCCTTGTATCTCCATTTTTATCCAGCAGAATGAGGGTAACCGAACCAGTGGTTTTGAGGTTTTCAAATTCAAATTCCATGGTTGTATCTACCGAATCCAGGTCGAATAAATCCTCTTCGGAGTTTGATTTCAAGACACCGTCAACATATATGCGAAAGCCATTGTTGTTTTGACGAATTCGTACGGAATCATTTTTCCGTACAGCATCTTTCATTTCCTGTGGTAGTTCAAAGGTTGTGAAGTCGTTCTCTGCTTCGGAGACATCACCATCCCAGTCGGGTGTACCATCTTGATTGTCATCGTCGATGTTGGCAATACCAACGATGGGGTCAATGGGGATTTCCCAAGCCTTGGTGGACCCATTGCACCCAAGGAGTAAAGATAACAGACTCATAATACCTCTATTGTGTACTTCAGTGTAGTCCGAATTTTAGGGGGCTGTCAAATTAGAAGTCAATAACCGTAGGGTCGTCTTTGAGTGGTGTGGTTGGTATTATCACAATATGTTTGTCCCCAAAATAATGATGGACGTACTGATCATAGTGTCCAGTGACCTTTTTAATGTATCGTCTGGTCTCATCATAAGGAATGTGTTCAACAAACTCATCCATTTCCCAAGTTCCCATTCGCTCTCTGTACCATCGGGACATATTGTGAGGGCCACCATTGTAAGAGCCCACAGCAAGAGGGTAGGCATTGTCAAAACGCTCCATCAGTTTGGAAAAGTAATAGATCCCATAGCGGAGGTTTGTCTGTGGATCTTCTAGATCTTTGGGAGAGTATCCAGCATCGCCCAGTAAAAAAGCGAGTTTGGCTCCAGTTGCCGGCATGACTTGAATGTATCCAATGGCTCCAACCCATGAACGAACCGTTTCTCGATAGGCGCTTTCCTGTCGCATCAACCCCAACATCAACCACGGATCAACATCGTATTGCTCTGTCAGTTGCCACATGTCTGCGGGCCGAACCAGTGGATGATTGATTTGCTCAACAGCCTGTATGTCTACTGGTTCAGTAAAGTATTGTGTCATCCCTGTTGTGTAGCGCAGAACGTAATGGTGAGTGCGGGTGTACAAGAATATACCCCGCCAAGCATCCATACCGATATCTGCAGCCCGCATAGTCTTGTTCATACTTGGACTGAGTTGTCCTTTTCGTCCCTGCTCCCATCGTTGATAATTGACTTGCATATTTCTCGCGGCCTCCGCATACATCCCTGCTGCTACAAGCCACTGGGTCTCACGCAGATTGGGAAAAGTATTGCCATAGGAGTCGACGAACCAGTCAAAGAAATTTTCCAATTCATCTTGGGTACCCATGACCGAGTGAGAATATGGGTCGGGGTAGGTGTATCTAGAAGGCCACAGATTGGTAGAGGAGGCCACAGGGTTTGGTGTAGGTGTAGTAAATTCTTCCCATTTGAATGTGGTGTTCTGCATAGAGTCTGTGTAAATACTGGTTGCCATCTGAGAATCAGTAGTTGTCGGGTCGGACAGGTTCGTGAGATGTGTTCGCCGTTGCTCGGGCCACAAGCCAATGTGATTGACTGGGGTAACAGGATCTGGCTCTGCTGGAGCGTCGGTATCAATAAGAGCGGACTCAGCCACTTGCGCACGTTGCCGGATCAGAATCTCATACCAATGACTGGAGTCTAGTTCCGAAGCCTTTTGGTAATGCTCACTGGGGTCTTGATCTAGTTGTTCCATTGAACGACCGATCCAATAGTGACTGGCTGCATCCCACCCATTCTTTCGTTTGGTCAATGGTGTTAAAGCCTCGATAGCCTCTGCGTATTGATCATTCATATACAGGGAGAAGCCCTTGTAGAACTTGGCGTCATAGCCTCGCATTTTCCCCCATAGTTCTGCAGCATTTTCATATTGACCTGCGAACATCTGTGAGCGTGCAATTTCATCTCGAGCTCCCGCCCAGCGTCCTACTCTGCCGAAATGATTCAAGGACTCCAGCCCAAAGTTGGCAGCATGTTCCCATTGACCATCTTTACAATATGCCCTAAATATTTTGTAGGCATTTTCAGAGGTGGGCTCCTTCTCATATGTCGCCGTGGCCAACTCTAGATACGGTTTGAATTGTCGGGTACGCCAACTGATGTTTCGTAGGTTGTCCGCCAACCACTGGGCTTCTTCTTCCGTGTGTACTTCCTTGTGTTGTATTTCGGAGTAGAGTGCCCAGGCCTCCTCCAATCGATTTCCCTTGATGAACGAGATCATTCTCCAAGAGCGTTCTGCTAGGGTTGTAATTTCAATCGGAGCACCCAAAATCTGTTGGATTTTGACATCTGTCGTGGGGTATTGGTGGTGAAAGTAGAGATTGTACAGCAGTACATAGCCTTCTTTTGGTGCTACACGATATGTATACTCGGCTTGTAATAGGGCTAGAGATTCTCGAAAGGGTGATGTTGGGACAGCCTCAAGATACTGATTGAAAAACTGCTGACTGGAACGGATACGCCCAATTTCTCCATGGCTCATTCCGATCAACATCAAGCAATCGATGGCCTCGTCACTATTTGGGAATTTTGATCGTATACTTTTGCATCGTTTAATGGTGCTCCAGTACTGCTGTGCTTGGAATGCTGCCCATGGTTCTTGTAGGCGTGCAAATGTTGATAAGTGTTTATTGTTGCGTCTGATTATGGATAATTGGGAAGAGGCTAGATTCCACTCTTCTTCCGCCATATAGGCCTGTGCAAGCAACAAACGTAAGGCATCTCGTTCGTTACCATATGGAGCGCTTTTGGTATCCAACCATGGTTCGATCAGTGAAATGACCCCACGTGGGTCTCCCTCCATCCATCGTTGTTTGGCTGCTTCAAGTAATGTATCAGCGAGAACATGTTGGATGCCGAAGAACAAAATTACAATAAGCCACATGTGGTGTTGTCCCTTTATGTGTGCAGTTCAGATTGAGGAATCCAACCTAAGTATCCCACCTCTGCACTCCACAACTCGACATCGGTCTCAGTTGTTTGTAAAACAAGGGCTCTTCGAGTATCTTTGAGGTTAACCTCATCGCCGAGACGCCACTGTTGGTCAGCCTTTGTAGGATTGGATACTGCAGCCGGAAGTACGGTTTGCTCACCTTGCTCTATCCACTCAGCATAGCCACCGTCTAAATATCTTGCCCAGATCCAACCTTGTTCTCTAAGCCACGCAGCGACTTCTGGAGATCCAAATTCTCCAGTTTGATCATAGATGGCAACCCGCTTTTCTTTTGATGGTAACACCTCTAGACAGTGTTCAATACTGCGTTCAGGAAGAATCAGCGCACCGGGTAACATCCCCGATACGATTTCATTCGGTGGGCGTATATCGATTAAAAATGGACTGAATCCAGATAGGATCTCAGCTGCAACAACCGTTCGACCGACCTTTTCTTTGTGGTTGGGTCCTGGCGTATCTCCCGATCCATCGACAATATTTGGAATGATCGCACGATCAAAGGCCTGCGGGGTGGATCTAGGCGGTCTTTTGTCACGTTCTTCAACATCAAATTCCATGTTGAATACTTTAACAGCCGTTTGACGGATTTTTTTCTTTATGAATTGACGAATCATGTGCATAGTTGGGGTTATAGTAGATACCAAGTTACACTACCACACTAGCACTGATTCATCAATAGGAAAGGACGTATGCTTGAACGAATAAAAAATCTAGTTGTAGGACGTCCCGAAGGCTTTCGTCGCCGAATGTTTTCCATACTGTTTTCTGAGTCTGAAGATACATCACCAAACGCGAGTTTCTCATCTCCAATGGGACGCACTGAAGATGTGGATTCATCCGTTTACACCACATCTGGAACAGAACCACCAAAGGGGGTAACCCCTCCAGAAGGCTACGAGGTTGTATTGCACAAAGACGGGTTAAAAGATCAAGAGATGGTCGAGGTAATCATTGCTGGGACTGCGATTGCGATAGCCAAAGCAAATGGAGAATTCTATGCCTTTTCCAATTCGTGTACACACGATGTAGACCCGGGGTCTCCACTTACAGAAGGTACTTTGGTGATAGAGGAGGGAAAGGTTTGGGTTCGATCTCCGTATCATGGGTGGGAGTATGATCTGAAAACAGGAAAGTGCATCACCAGTCCTGGCTTAGATTTAGAATGTTATTCGATACATCTGGAAGGAGATGCCATCTGCGTTAAAATTTAACCCTACTTGATAGCGCCACAGACTTGTGCTATTGTTAAAAGTATTATAATTATCCAAAGAGAACAGTTTGGGAGATCAATATGAATGGCCAAGTTCAACTTTGGAAACAAGAATTTGTACTTCATCCGTCACCGTCGTTGTTGTGCTCGAAAAACGGCGTTGTACATGCGACCAATGATGTAGGGTTGTCTTTGCTGGGGAGTATTTCAACGAATACGAGTTTACAGAGTTTGTTTGGTGTCGCCGGGACTTCTTTGCAAGGGGCATTTCTTCATCTGAAAGAAGATGCTGTGACCACTCAACCGATTGCTTTTCAACATCAAGTCTACAAAGCCGAGATTCGATTGTTGGGAGAGGATGTTTGGATCAGATTGTGCCTCCAAGCCCAAGAAGTGGATCAGGAAACTAGATTGCGCAGTCTGGGAGCTTTATCGGGTGGCTTGTTTCATGCGATTCGAAATCCACTCACGATTGTACAGGGCCGCGTTGAATTAATGCAGATGATTACGACTGATGACAGAACGCAGTCTACATTGCAGATCGTGTATGACCAGTGTTCTCGTATTGCCGAAATGCTTGACAACATTCAACAGATCACGCTTCAACCAGTGCAACAAACGCAGTTTTCATTAACCATGTTGCTTCGTAAAGTCTTTTCAGAAAAAAACATCGAATTAGATCTTGAAGATTTACCACTTGTCTCAGTGCTGAATGATGAAAATCGTTTGCGTATATCACTGGAAACAATTGCTAACCACATCAGCACTTCTGGGCAGGTTTCAGAGATTTCGATTCATCGACAACCGAATCAGGTGCTGTGCATCTTTCAATGCGACTTGGATGATGATGGAATGGGTTTCTTTCGTGATGTACAAAGTACAGTTCAGACCAAAAATCAAGTTCAGTTTACATCGTCAACGCGAGAGCAACACATTCAAATGCTCAGTGTCATCTTTTCTGACTGTTCTGCTCATTTTGAGGTGACCAATCCTGGTTGCATATCCATTGCCTTAATGAATGTAGAACAAGAGATGGGTAATTTGAAAATCTTAGTGGTCGATGATGATGATATCTTACGTGAGACCGTAGTTGCATTGCTTAGTTTACAAGGGCATCATATTTTGACTGCCAACACAGCAGAAGAAGCCTGGCTTCTTTGGGATGAAAATATTGATGTCGTCTTACTCGATGTCAACTTGCCGAAGATGAGTGGCGTAGAGTTGTTGTCGGAGATTCAAATGGAACATCCACTGTGGGTTCGGAAGACCATTTTAATCTCTGGGATTGGTAATTTTGGACAGCCGCTTGGTGTACGGTTTCTACAAAAACCCTTTTCGAAACGACAACTCAATGAGGCAATCGAAGATATTGTGCATCGGTAGTCAGTATGTACGTATGTGAACAAACACTGTAAGACTTTCGAAATACATCTCAATGGTTATTTTTGTTTGAATTTGGGATGGCGTTATTCGTAGACGATATCATTTTCTAGGAATACTGAGCCATCTTGCTCACCAGCAATGTCATAATCCAAAACGATTCGGAATCTATAGGTTCCCGATTCTAAGGATGATATATCAACATCATAAGAAAGATCATACCACGTTGCTGTTCCTGTTCCGAATGGGAACATCAATGAGCCCATAGTTGACAACAATGATCGAATTGTCGAGCTTGACTCTCATATTTGCATGAAAGTCGTGTGTTGAGTCTGCATTAAATATACCGTGTTCAACAGATAGTACAGAACCATTGAGAGGGCGTTAATTCAGGATACGGACTGTCAGATGTGGTACCGGTCGATTCAAAATGGCTGATAGGGAATCGGTTATCTTCTGAAGATGGAGTATTATTTTTTAGACCTGCAGTCACTGGAATCATGTACAGCTTCTTCTGGGGAAGAGCCGTGTGAGGCGTGTCGTCGTCTCGTTTGATATCACCAGAGTCCTTTTCAATAGAAGGAGCGCAGCCAAATCATAAAATGAACGAGATCAGATATTTCATAATAAAACTCGAACGCGAGAGATTGAGCGATGTGTATAACAATAGATCGTACTTTGACATGACGAAAAACAACAAAAGCCCCATAGGGGCTTTTGTTACTCAGGAAACGATTCGTCGCAAAAGACAGATGGACAACCGTTAAAATGAACTAAGAAGATTGACTGAGAAAATAAAGATCAGTGACGACTGAGATCCAATCCCATTTCATCAGCAAATGCTTTCAACCCTTTTTTGTTTAAAGTACGCAATGCGCTGGTTGATACTTTCAAGGTTACAAAGCGGTTCTCTTCGGCGTACCAAAGTTTGCGCTTTTGGATATTAGGAAGCTGTCGCCTCTTGGTTTTGATATTGGAGTGGGATACTTTGTTTCCTACATTTGGGCGCTTACCAGTCAAATCACATCTGCGAGCCATGTTTCACCTCGAAAAATTGTCTATAAAGTGTATATATGAACCACTGGGGTTTTATTTCTTCGATTCTTATCTGATTGATGCTGAAAATGCAAGTTCTCATTGGAAATCAACACTGTACAGTGTGTTATGCGCCTGCATCAGGAAATAATTTGCGTTGCCAGTATGGGGGAATGAACCGTCGGATTTGTGAAACCCGTGCATTGGGTTTATTGGCAAAGTCAAGCCACATTGAATGAATGGCGCCTTCCTCTTGTGGCAAGTACACGCTTAGTTCCATAAGCGCACACATTGGGTATGAGGCTTGATCATAGAAGCCATTGTTGCACCATTGCACAAAACACAATTTTTGCCACTGATATGCGGCTTCATGTTCACCCAGACTCGCAGTGAGGTATCGTCCCCAACTTCCAGCTAGTTTAAGATGTAGCGGCGGAATCCATTCGACATCTGGATTTGGAAGAAGAGATTCGGTGAGTTCGATGATCGCTTCTTGGCAGTGAATGGACTCAGGACGTTCATGGATTTGTTGCATCAGGTGTGGAAGGAGCATGAGTCTATCCGATGCACGACCATTCTGTAGCCACGTTAAATGATGAGTAGTAAAATGAATGGGGGGAGGTGGGTGAGGTTTACCTTGGAGTCGACTCTTCCCGTTCATATACCGATCTGCTACCATGATGATCGAATCCACTTTGCATTGATAGGCTACACTGAGACGAGACCATATACTGTTGTGGTTTTTGAGTCGTATAAACATCGCTTCCAAACTTCCCCAACCATAGATCTGACTGTATCCCTGTAGACAAGCTAAAAACGCATTGTCGACAAATCTCTGTAGGGTGACATCGTCTGTGGACACCCATTCTTCCATTGCATGTTCGAGCGCTACTTGAATAGAAGAGTAGGGGCCGATTGGGATCGTTTGAAATGCCTCCTGCAGGCTTGAGAAGAGATGAACAGTGAGCCCTAGGGATTCGATATGGGAACGAATTGTTGGAGTATCAGTATCGTAATCACCAAGTACAAAGTGCTGTACACCAGGACAAAATTGTTGAATTCCGTTGGCCTTTTCGATTGCGGAATTAACCCGGCCAAGTGTACCTTCAGTTGAAACGGTGGCTGAATACATCCAATCGGGTGCCAGGGGTAGGTCAAGCAAGTGGCTGAGGCTAGATAACAGAACGCTAAGTCCAGCAGAAGATCCATCAACATGCGTACAAGCCTGACCGGTGAGTTGATAAA
>CALDQI010000302.1:0-3410 GCA_937911635.1 uncultured Pseudomonadota bacterium
GAGTCACCGTTACAGAAGCAACGGTTGGAGGTGTATTTCCAATCACCACACTGGCGGTTCCTGCGACTCCATCAGCGATACCATCATTTGGTGTCACCACCACAGTCCACTGTTCTCCTTTCGATGTCGCCGAACTTGGTAAGGAACTAGAGGTATACGTTGATTGCGTTTGACCACCCAGCTGCCACTCATACGTATAGGTTGGTGTTACACCCTCTGGATCCATAGATGGACTGTTAATGTTCACATTCAAACTACTGGATGTCGTTGGAGTACTAGGGTTGATACTCACCACAGGTGCCGTCGGAAGACCGTTAATCGTAAACGTCACCTGAGCTGAATCCGTCAATCCATCGGTATCCGTCGCAGTCACAACCAAGTTATAAACTCCAAACGAAAGTGCACCATAGGTAAACAACGCCTCACCGGTACTGGTTGCACCTTGTGTAGAAATCACATTGCCGTTGGCAACCCACTCTAAGGAAACATCGTTGGGTTGGTCTTGAGCATCCGATACTGTTGCCGAAAATGAGATGGGACTGCCTTCACTCACCAAATCGCCATTAACCGGACTGTTGATCGCAATACTTGGTGGCGTACCCACAGTGTAGAACACACTGTCGGTACAAGTGGCTCCAATCTCATCGGTCACTGTCAATGTGATGTTGTGAGTGTCTACAGTGAGATCGGAATACGCAAATCCAATCGTTCCATCACTATTGGGAATGGACCCTCCCAATTCGCCGTCTTTATCTGAGGTCCATGTCACTGTAAGCCAACCCGGTTCTACATCAACATCACTGGCTGAACCTGTAAACGTCACTACACTACCATTGGTACCGACTGCCCCATCCATCGGCGTCAGGATCTCACACGCCGGTGCTGTATTCGATGGTCCCACATCAATGATGACGGACTCTTGAGTCTCTTTCCCAGAGGTATCCGTCACAAAAAGCTGTATCGCATGTTGACCTTCCGAAAGACTTCCAAATCCTATGACTTCACCACCGGTGTTTGGAGTCGACGCAACATTACTAAGTTCCCCATCTAGGGTAGACACCCACCTGATCGATAAGTCTTCCGCTGCATCCTCATTGTCCGAAACGAGGCCTTCGAACTCGATCAGTTGATCAGAGTAATACACACCATTTTCAACTGGACTCACAATTTGAGCCTCGGGTGACTCTGTCGGCTCAATCGTAACCACTATCGTATCTTCGCCTCTAGAGTTTTCTGCGTCTTGAACTGCCAGTGTAATCTCAGTATCGGCCAAACCCAACGATAGTTCACATGTGGTTTCTCCATTTTCATCTGGAATCACACCATCGCAAACAACGATTCCATTCACATACCAAATGGTGGTTAACTGATCAGGAGTATGGTTTGAGTCCGACACGCTTCCAACAAACAATGTTGCTATCCCTTCCAGTATTACAGAACCATCATCATGTGAAAGAATATCTGCTTTTGGCGTAGGATTCTGAACAGTAATACTTTTATCGGTACGACAAGCGAGGACACTGATGAGTCCAAGTGTGGTTAACATACGCATGCGATTCTCCAAACTAGTTTAGAGATCTGTATCGATTAACGTTTTACCGTTCAAATAAGATGAACAGTTTGTTTTGTTTAACAATCTCAAACTGTTTCGACAGTAAGTCCAAAGAAGCCTCTTCTCTAGCATCCTTAGACAATGACCACTTTGAAAGCAACACATGTGTCGTCTTAGGAGTGACCTGAATCGTCTTTGGAATCGAGTATCGAACATTGGAGGTTACACCATCGGGACAATCAGGAACAGCGATTAGGTTGGGTGTATAGTGAGCCCCATATCTCAACAACGTACGGGCTCCTCGGCATCCTGGAGACAAAATATCAAAATGCCCCATCTCTAAATAAGAGAAGGCAAGATGGGCTCGCCCCTGTTCATAGAACACGATGTCTTTGGCATCATCGGATTCGGCTAGATACTCAACGATTCGATTCAGATTGATATCATATTTGTGTCCCAGTCGTCTGGAATTAAACCCTGGATCCATCGCGCCAACAAACTGATAGCCAGTATACAGTGGATAGAGTAATAGAATCCCCGCAGCACAAAAGACCAATGGCGACTTGAATTTGCTTTCCAAGTGGGTTTGACACCACTTAGCGAGAACAATGAATTGAATCGCAAAGACAGGGGTAAATGGAATAATGTACCGAGGATTGATTGGATTGATAATCACCGAAGTGGATGCATGAATTTGAGCCACCAAGTGCACCATCAGCATACAGACCGAAAGAAACAACACCTTGTTTTCAAGTGTGAGGCTCGACTGATAGTCCTTCTTTGAAACTCCTTTCCACACCTGAACGATGACCAGTACGACCACAGCTAGCAGTATGATCATTTCATAGCCAAAATCTGAGGTCAACACGTCGAACATCAACTGAGTATTACTGAGGTAAGTGTCGGTTTCGTTCGCCTTTCGCACCCCTAAGAAACTTCCACATGCGATCCAGTTCGTCACAGCAAAAATTCCAAATGGGATATTGATAACAAGGGCTCTACGAACATAAGACTGCAACTTGGCGACTACAGTCCCCTCCATCAAGAGAACGGTAAGAAACAGAATAACGTTGCTGCTCACGACTCCAATAAATCGCTGTAATGGAAGCAACATACAAGCCAACACCAATATTTTAGATATCCTTTGCTGATTCCACGTACGAAGTGCACCAACGATTGCCAGTGTTAATAAAGTGGCAAATCCTAGTTCGGTTAAAACTCGCGTGAGTAACATCAACATGTGCTCCGAACAAACCATGCTGAGCGCACAAACCACAAAGAACTCGTATGGTACCTTCAACGTCCTACAAATGTGTAGTAAGCCTACAGTTATCACGGTAAGACAAGTCGAGAACACTACAAATATCGCACCATCAGCACTACACCCGATCGATTGCAAACTCCCCAACAAAAATGGCAACAACGGAGCATAGGGAGCCGTAAAGGTATTGCCAAAATCCTCAAATTGAGAAGCAAAGAATAGATACCGAGCACTGTCATACGTAAAACCAATTCCTATGTTGTATACAATTTGCCAACACAGAATACTCGAGAAGAAGGCAATAAATCCAACCTTCGGATCTTTTCCTTTCAAACTTTCAAACACAATCATTTCCTTTTTCTTGCATTGTATTCAGTCGGATAAATATTGGGTCATTTCAAGCGACATTTCTACGTTTTCGTCACACGAACAGACATTGCACCCTCTGACACAAAGACCAATAGAATAGACATGTGTCGAGTTCAATTACGAGGGTTCACCTACATAATCTACATCTTTATAATCTACATCTTTTAGCAGTGTAGACATCAGCCATGCTGCAGGAAGTGACACCAACAGAGTTGATACAATATTAAA
>CALDQI010000303.1:0-9413 GCA_937911635.1 uncultured Pseudomonadota bacterium
ATCGACTACTAACACACCCACCGAGCCGTTCGTATCCCACCGAGTGCCGTTGCCAGCGTGCTTTGACCGGGGAAGGCAGTGTCTCCAATCATCCAGAGGTTTGGATAGAGTGGGGTGGGGATGAGTCCACCGTAATTGTGCCAGCCCTGTGTGCGGGGTAAGCCCCCAACGAAGCCTTGTTCTCTACCGGTGAAGCGTTGGTAGGTACGTGGTGAGCCAGGATACTCTTTGTCGATGGCCGTTTGGATTTCCGGCAGCCGATCGGCGAGTGTGGCACGCATTTGGTCTTGGACCTGCTGGGTGTAGGTTGCCTTGGCGGATTTGTCGGGGAGCCCAAGTTGGGTGGTCATCGGGATGTGGGTGGAAACTGTAGCGGTTCGATAGCCGGTGGGGTGTTTGTGGCTTTCCTGTCGTCCGGAGAGGCTGCAGAAGATGTGGTATCCTTCTTGGAGTTTGGGGGCATCTGTGGCTATGCACTGGTAATGGTGGGCGTGTTCTGGCAGGTTCTCATTGTCTTTGAGGATGAGGTAGAGCATCCCGGCACCCCAGCCCTGTCCCAGTTTCTGGGTGTAGGTTTCAACTGCAGCGGGTGTAGGCAGGTTACCCACCAGCTTGGCAATCGTTGGGGGCACAAGATTGGCGAGTACCTTCTTGGCTCTGTAATCGCCTTTGCGGGTGGTGATGAGCCACGTACCGTTTTGCCATTCGAGTGCCTTCACTTTGTTGGGCAAACTGACTTCTCCACCAGCATCCTCAATGGCTTTCAGCATGGCGAATCCCAACTGTCCAATCCCGTTGTGAATGTGTCCAGTGCCTCGAAACAGGTAATCCATCGCCGAGAGGGCAAAGAGTGCCTCTGCCGACTTGGCATTGGTTTGGATGGTGATTTGGCAGACGGCATTGCAATACTCCACCATCGGTTCAAACTCGGTCAGTCCAAAAGACTCGAGCACCGACCACAGAGAGCGGTTCATCACCCACCATAACTGGGGGTATTTCCAGAATCGACCAATATGCCAGCCAAATCCGCTCAGGTTGCCAGGCGGGAGCCTCCCCGCATCTTCAAACATCGGCCACAATACGTCGGCGATGCGCTTTTGATAAGCAAAGAAGGCTTTGATCTTCTCTACAGGAGCATCTGGTAGAGTGCAGAATCGTTCAATGGTAACCTCACGGTCGGGCGAGATGGCGAGGGACCAATCCTTGGTTCGGAAGTCAATGATGGGGTCGAGGGGCTCAAACTGGACGTCCATGTTGTGCTTGGCTATCCACTTGCTGAACAGACCTTCCTCGTGGAATCCAGAGAAGAGTGTTGCGCCCGCTTCAAAGCCGAACTCCCCTTTGTGAAAGGTTCCCGCACATCCGCCGGGGTACTTCAGCATTTCACAAATTGCGACCGATTTGCCTCGCTCCACGAGATCCAATGCTGCACCCATACCGGCATATCCTGCCCCAATGATGAATGTATCGACCTCAACTGCCACGTTCATACTCCCTAAGTCTCATCTACCATACTTATAGACCAGTCTGGGAACGAGTCGAGTTTCAATTGTGCAACGCTTCCAACACAGCAGAGAGGCGACTTTGGACCTCCAGTGCGATGGGGTCCATGTCCGTTCTACCCAAGATTGAAAACAACGGCACGGGGTCAATAATCGATACGGAGATGCTCTGATCGTCGTTTTCTGAAATCACGACATTGCAAGGGAGCAGGGCTCCGATACTTGGTAAAGCGGACAAGGCTTGATGAGCCATCTGAGGGTGACAGGCGCCCAAGATGACGTAGGGCCGTTCATTCTTGTCCAGTTTTGCCTTCATCGTCGCTTGGATGTCGATGGTGTTGAGGACACCAAACCCTTGGTCTGCAAGGGCTACAGTGGTCTGTTCGACGACTGTGTCAAGGCTACGGTTTTGTATGATGGTGTGTAGAGTGAATGGGCTTTCTGTAAGGTTTGGGATGGACATGTAAACTCCGTTTGTTTCGATGATGCGGTATATTGTATCTCTAGACAACAGACTTTCAAGCCGTAATTTGGGTCATTTTTTGTTTTCGACTGGGACATGGCTATGAAATTATTTTAATATTTTGATATAATTTTATCTGTTGATGTGAACCATTGTTTGGAGCTGTCATGGAAGTGCCAATTCTTACTAAAATAGCCGATACCAACGGTGTTGATGAAGCAATCATTGTCATTAAGGGATATCTTTCCGATAAGTCAGACCCCGAAGAAGTGTCAGATGATTATGTTCAACGACTAAGGGATGTCGGTTGGGAAGGAAGTATATACAGTCTGTGGTGGGATGCTTCCGTCGAAGCTAAACCGTCAACCGACACTCAGGATCCTGATAAACAAACACCTCGGGCAATGTCGGCAATCGAAATTGAAGATGTCTTAGCGACTCGAAAGTATTGGATTCGGCTAAAAGAACAGGCGAAACGGGCAGGTCGTGATCACACCATGCCGTTGATACGGGAGCAGATTGCAGAAAAGAAGGTGTCCATATTGGCACATTCGTTGGGTGCTCGTGTTGCGTATTATGCTCTGCGAACGGTTGCATCGAATCTTCTGGCGCTAAAATCTGACCTCAAATTTGAAAATGTATATTTGCTCGGTGGGGCTGTACGACGGGACAGCAGTAAAGACTGGGGTAAAGTGGCGCTCGCAGTGCGCGGTCAAATCGTGAATGTTCACAACAAGGACGATACGGTACTGTCGAAGTTCTATCGTTCGATTGAGCTGCGACAAAATGCGTGCGGCCGCAAAAAGATCAAAGAAGAACATCCAACCATCACCAATATTGACGCTCGATACGTCATCAACAGCACCTGTCACGCTGCCTATCGTAAGTTCTTATTCGGTACAATAGCAGTCTTCTTTCATCGTTGATAGTCTGTCGTTAACCAGACTGTGACTCACCCCGGCAGCGTTTCGAACAATAGACCACATCCTCCCAGTCGCGTTCCCACTTCTTACGCCAAGTAAAAGGACGCTCACAGGTTGGACAGACCTTCGTTAGCAGGTTGGCTTTGCGGTTGGAACTGCGACCAGACTTGTTTCGCCCTTTGCTCATGGTGTTGGAGACTCGATCATCACCCAGATTTCGTTGTGGCGAAAGGGTGGTGGCATTGAAGGGGGATTGTACTGAGCAATCCAGTCGTAGGCATCGGGAGAGAGATTTTGCCCCTGCATCGCTTCTTGCATCTTGGTCCACTCCTTGGCGAGTCTATCTTCTGTCGCCCATCCACCGAAGGACCATACGGCAACCGTACCCCAGTTTTGTGACTGCAGCTGTAAGCGGTCTGTCTGCGGGGTGGGTAAGCCCTTCTCGACAGATTCTTTGGGCATGACAAAGGCCATCGTGAAATCGGCATCGTCTGGATTTTCAACCAGAACGGGTGCGGTCATCGCAACCTTTTCAGCTTCCTTGTTGCCCCCAAAGATGTAATTGGCAATGATGCGGAAACCATTTCGTGTCTCCTCTCTGTATTCACCTTTCAAATTGGTCGACGCCAGCATGACCGGTTCATAGGTGCGAATCTCTAGTTTGCCCGTTTTCGAAACGAGGGTGTACTGTGGTTTCTCCAATCCAAAGACGGAGCGAGATAGGACTGCCAGCGCAATCAAGACTGCAACACCAATGATGATCGATAGTGTTTTCATGGAACTCTCCGGGTTGGGTAAATGTAGGAGAGTTTGGGTGGTGGGCAAGGTGGGTGGGTTAGAACTCGATTTCGCAGTTTGGTAGGAGGGATTGGATGCGCGCTTGTTCTGCTTCGGAGATGGGATTAGACCTCAAATCCAGATAAGTGAGCTTAGTTAGATTTCCGAACGAATCAGGAAGTGTGGTTAACTGATTCAGTAACAACCACAGTGTAGTGAGATTGGTGAGCTTAACGATAGATTCCGGAAGTGTAGTGAGCTGATTATCATACAAGTTCAGTGAGATTGTTGAGATTACCGATTGAATCTGGAAGTATCGTAAACGCATTACCGCCCAAATACAGTACAGTGAGATTAGTGAGATTTCCAATCGACTCTGGAAGTGTGGTTAACTGATTATCGTACAACTCCAGATATGTGAGATTGGTGAGTGTTCCAATACTGTCTGGCAAGGTCTTCAGCTCATTGTGTTGAAAGTCGAGAACGGTGAGGTTGATGAGGTTACCGATATTGTCTGGCAAGCTTGATAAATACAGTTGAGGGAGTTCGGTGATTTGTTGAATCTCTGTATTCCATTGCGCAAGTGTACAAATCATCCAAAGGGCCACGTACGAACCGATCTTCTTTTGTAGGGAAGATAGTGATGGGTTTCTCTCCATTTCCTGACCTGTCAAATCTGTAATAAAAGACCGGAAGTCCATTTCGTTGTCGATCAACGTTTCCACCAGTTCGACTGCTTGTATGGTGAATGAAAAGTCTTCATGGTCGAGTAACTCTTTAACCTTCTCAATCTGTTCTTGTGTGAGTGCCATCGGTTGTCTCCAAGTGGGATGGGGTACCTACGAAGAGTGCAACATTTATGGGGAGTAGGTAAGAAGATGTACAATCGGATTTGATGAATTTATATTTATCGAGGTTTAAGGCGACAAGACTCTTTGTAAGTCCCTCTTATAAAGGATTGCCACTGAAATCCACGTCTCTGATGTTTATTAGATTATCAATCCAATCTGGAACTGTCTGTAACCTATTGTGGCGTAACTCTAGATAAGCAAGTGTCTCTAGTTCTCCGAGAGACTCTGGCAAGGTGAATAGAGCATTGTTGCCCAAATCGAGTTCGATGAGATTTTTCAGATTGCCAATCGAATCAGGTAAAATGGTTAAGTTGTTCCAACTCAACCCTAGATAATTAAGATTGGTTAGATTTCCAATCGACTCTGGCAAGGTTGTTAACTGATTACCGTTTAGTCCAAGGTAAGTAAGTTTTCCAATCCAGTTTGGAAACCTTGTTAATCGATTGCTCTCTATTTCTAACTTGGTAACATTTGTTAAGTTTCCAATCGACTCTGGCAAGATTGTTAACTGATTTCTATTGAGATTTAATTCGATGAGGTTTTTCAGATTGCCAATCGAATCAGGTAAACTGGTTAAATGGTTCCAATCCAACCATAGGTACCTAAGGTTTACGAGGTTTCCAATTGACTCTGGTAAGATTGTTAACTGATTTTTACTCAAATCGAGTTCAACGAGATTTATCAGATTTCCAATTGACTTCGGTAATATGACTAACTCAGGATATCTTAAGTCCAACTTGGTAACTGGAGTGGTATTTGTTCGCCAGAGTACAAGCCATCCCAAACTCCAAAGAGTCAAGAAGATGCGATGTTTCTGATCGACAAACAGACTTGATAAACTCTCAAACGTGACTTCATAGATCACTAGTCTATCAAGGTAACGAGAGACGACATCACAGATGGTTTCAACTGATTTCTTTGGGGCTTCTTTGATGACCACTTGTGATAGGTCCTTCAGTTTATTGACACATCCGGCATACTGTTCATCACTCAAAATAATCCCACCCGTGACATCTTCAATCAACCGAATGAACTCCACCTCTCCAATCGTACCCACTTCCATAAATGTCTCTACGATTTCCACTCCTTGTTGAACAGATTTAAAGTCTTCGGATTGTAGTAAGGTGATCAGATTGTCAATCTGTGTCTGGGTGAGTGTCATTGGTTGTCTCCAAGTGGGATGGGGGACCTACGAAGAGTGTAACATTTATGGAGGATGAGCAAGGAGAGTTGGGTTATAACTTGATGTCGCAGTTTGGTAGGAGGGCTTGGATGCGTTCTAGTTCGACTGCGGAAATGGGATTGTCCGACAAACAAAAAGCAGTGATAGCGAAAAGATTCCCGATGATTTAGAAGAGTGACTCTGTTGCTATCCGATCTTACTTTTATGCACCCATAAATGAAGCCCAGTGGACACTGGGTGCACACCAGGCTTGTTATCACATTGAACCGTCAGTTCTTCTTAGTTCCAACCAAGTTGTGTACGACATTTTTCGAACTGCGCAAATTGTGTCGCAGTCGTTAAGAAGAAGTTCAATCCCTTCGAACTTGTTGACAATTCAATACCGTCAATGTTGTTGGTCCAAAATGCTTCATCATCATCAAAACGATGATTTTTAAGGTGACTAACTTTTATTTTGCCGATTTGAATCCAGCATTTGCAAGTGCGAGAGGTCTTTTTAAAGTAGACGACATTGTTCTTTTTGTACCATACACTTTCGACGTGACTTTGTAACCAGTCTGCAGCCGCACTGTTTCGTGTACGCATTTTTGCAATAACTTCATCACGATCTTGTATTTCATCATCTTGTGTGGTTGGTGCGACAATCGGTGTTGGTACTTTCTCAAAAGCAAAAGTGAAGTATTGATTTTCACCGGCTTGGTAGAGACTCACATTTAAGTTTTGAATGGTGTTGTCTTGTAAGTCTTGGTTGGTCAATTCGTTGAGCCAATTGATGGTACCTAGGGTTTTGATATCGAAGTCTTCATCGACAGCTATTACAGATCTTTTTCTATTCAGTTCTGTGAGATCCACTTGTTGTGAAGTGAGGAACTCTGTGAGCTTTTTGGCTTGTGTATCTGTAAGAAAGTTCAAGAAGTCTTGACCGGTACCGTATTCTTTCATGATACCGGCATATCCCATGACTTGACTCATGATACTGTCAGATACACCACGTTTCAATTCCATGATGACGGGGTGACCTTTTTCATCGACGGCTAAGATATCGATTCGTTTTTTGGTTGTACCCATGGTGTGCTCTTCACTGACTAAATGATAGTTTTTTCCGAGTGCGTTGAAAATCTCTGAGAAATGACTGACCATACAGGCTTGTAGGTCATAACGTTCTTGGACGTTCGCTGAACGAAAAGATATTTCGATTGCCCCATCAGGTAAAGTGTCAATTAATTCAAGGTTGTTGTCTTCGAGGTCTTCAATTAAAAATGTTACTTTCATGAGTATATCCTGGTTGAAAATGGTTTGACTGATTGAGTCTGTACTCAGACATGTACTATCACGAAGTGGATTTGTAGTACAACGAATTAGACGACCTTTTGAGGTCATTGTTTAACAAGAAGGTTAGAATGAGATTCTGCAATTGGGTAGAAGACTTCTGATACGCTCTTTTTCATCGACGGGTACTGTATTCTTTGTTTCATTCTGTGCATACATTGGATCTAAGTCATTACTGAAATCTAGGCTTTGTAAATTGGTGAGGGAAGTCAACACTTCAGGTATTTGAGAAATTTTATTGTGGGTTAGATTGAGTGACTTCAACTCTCTCAGTGCCGAGAAACCTTTGGGTAATGAAGAAAGATTATTGAGCGATAGGTCGAGTGTTTGCAACTGTGTCAATTGAGAGATTGTTTCAGGCAGCTCGGTGAGACTATTGGTGTTTCCATTGTCCCACCCCCATAACATTCCACCCAAAGATAGATGTTGTAGCTGTGTTAACGTTGTAATCCAATCGGGTAATTTCTGTAAACCGCATCCAGTAAGGTCTAAACGCTGTAGAGTCGTCAAGTGACCAAGCGGTATATTGTTCACAGCGGCGGCAGAGCAAAAGCTAAGATTCAAGGACGTCAGATTTGGAAACTCTGTGAGTGTATTTGGCCACTCCAACCTGTAAATATGACTACAGTCAAGGTGCTCTAGATGGCCTAAATTTTGGAGACATTGAGGAATCGATTCCCAAGACTCAATCTTCACATCTCTAATGCGTTCAGAGATTCCCTTGTCCCATTGAGCCATGGTCCCCAAAAACCATACTGACAAAAATGAACTGTACTTGTATTTGAGTTCGGATAGGTGCTGCCTGATTTCCTTTTGCATCCATGTTGTATGGATATTTGGAAAGAGGGATGTCAAGTCTGCATCATTCGCATCCCATTGTTCAAACAGCGCAATGCCTTGTAAAACATCCTTAGACGATGAAGATTGTATTAACCCGGCAATCTTTTCAATCTGTTCTGCATTCAATCCCATGTTGACATTCCTGGTTTGACTTGTACATCAACCATCTAACAACTCTCACTTCAGGAATCGAGCATTGTCCAATCTATTACCGGAGCAGAGGAACCATCGTGAACCAAGTACGTTGTGAGGTGGGCAAGAGTGATTTAGTTAAAATGAAATATACAGTTTGGTAGGAGGGGTTGGATGCTGGCTTGTGCGTCTGCGGAAATAGGGTTGCCTCGCAAATCCAACCATGTGAGATTAGTGAGGTTTTCAATCGATTCAGGAAGTGTAGTTAACTGATTCCCGTACAACCCTAGTTCAGTGAGGTTTGTGAGATTTCCAATCCAATCTGGTAGTGTCGTCAATTCAATATCAGAAAAATTCAGATATTTCAAAGATTCCATCCTTGAGATTTGGTGTTGTAGCTCTTCCCATTGTTCTTTATTTAAACTCAAAGTCACAAGGTTAGTTGGAAGACTTTCTAAAGGATTCTCTTCCAAGTACAGTGTAGTGAGATTGGTGAGACTTCCAATCCAATCGGGAAGTGTTGTAAATTGATTCGAGTGCAACTCCAGCCATGTGAGATTAGTGAGATTTTTGAAGGATTCTGGAAGTGTCGTTAACTCATTATCATGCAACTTAAGTTCAGTGAGATTAGTGAGACTTCCAATCCAATCGGGAAGTGTAGTTAACTGATTCTCCTCCAAGTACAGTGTAGTGAGATTAGTCAGATTTTGGAGGGAATTGGGAAGTGTTGTTAACGAATTAAAGCTCAAATCCAGTTTGGTGAGATTGGTGAGGTTTCCGAATGACTCTGGAAGTATGGTGAACCGATTTTCGTACAAATCCAGTTCAGTGAGATTAGTTAGATTTCCGAAGGGTTCTGGAAGTGTGGTCAACTGATTCTTACACAAATTCAGCCATGTGAGACTGGTGAGATTTCCGAAGGGTTCTGGAAGTGTAGTCAACTCATTGTATTCCAAAGTCAGTGCAGTGAGATTGGTGAGATTTCCGATTGATTCAGGAATTGTGGTTGACTTATTCCCCCATAAACTCAGAGAAGTGAGATTCTGTATAGTTGTATTCCACTGTGCGAGTGTTCCAAGTGCCCAAACGGCAAGGTACGCTTGGTGACTCTTTTTGCTCACGAAACCAAACACTGACTTCAGTTCATCGAAGGTAAAATCAGTCAACGTAGATGACCCCATAGTCTCTAAAAATGCGACGAAGTCTTGTTCGTTGTCGATAAGTGTTTCGACCAGTTCGATTCCCTGCTGGATGTACTCAAAGTTTTCGGATTTGAGTAGGGTAACCAGATTGTCGAGCTGTTCTTGTGTGAGTGCCATTGGTTGTCTCCAAGTGGGATAGGGTACCTACGAAGAGTGTATCACTTATGGAGGATGGCCAAGGAGGGGGTTAGAACTCGATGTTGCAGTTGGG
>CALDQI010000304.1:0-10087 GCA_937911635.1 uncultured Pseudomonadota bacterium
TCTTTTATAGAAATTTCATCCCCACTTCCTACATTATAAATTTCTGATTCAAGATTATTGATTAATGAAAAGAGAATGGCCTCTGCCAAATCATCTACATGAAGAAATTCACGAAGTGGTTCTCCAGTTCCCCACAAAATAACATCTTTATGATTGTTAATTTTAGCTTCATGAAACTTGTTGATTTGCTTCAGTTTGGCATCTTCCTCTGAAAAGGCCTCCAAATGAGTGTTCACCGCATAAAAGTTGTCATTCCAAGGCAAATCAATCTTGGCTGTCAAAACGTGCCGTTTCAAGTACAAATACCTGTAGTAGCCGGGGTATGCGTCCACTAGAGGCAAAGATATCCGAGTAGCCTCTGAAATCGGCCAGCGACTCAATATAGCATTTCCAAAATCAATGTGCCCCATTCCATCTGTCGGGAGAAAATCTACTCGATGCTGAGAAGCATACGCACCATAGTTTAAGGGTGTATTGTCCAACAGATACTGTGTCTGATCGATGTATCCTGAACGAAGTGAACTTCGGTCCACCTCTTGAAGAATCAGGATGTCTGGGTCAACATCTGTGATGAACTCCGCCAGATTGTCTAAGTGCGTGTACACTTCTTCATCCGTCATATTATAGCGCCCCCCCTCACACTCCCAAAAGAAGGTCAGTCTAGCACCACCATACTTTATATTGTAATTCAGAACCAGCAGCTCATCCTGTTCAGATGGCGCCTGTTGCAACGTATTGGCTTCATACAGAAAAGCGGGTTCTTCATCGTTAAAATTGGCTCGAAAGGTTGTACCATCACACCCTGTCAGCCACAATATTACAGAAAACATTTGTACTCCAACTCAGATAAATTAATCAAGAAGATTCACTTCATTTCGACGACGGAACCCCAAGGACAGTAGGACCATCAGCATTCCAAACATCGATGTCTCATCTATAGTAAAGCACCCCGTTTTGGTTTCAACAACAGTATACCCCCCACTCAATGTTGCCTGATCATTGTCACCTTGGACTACGGACACATCGTGGGTACCAACTGGAAGAGCCGTCGGGACCTGAGCAACAATGGCATTTTCACCAACCACCTCGACATCTGAACACATCAATCCGCCAATATATAGCATTGCATCACTGGTAAATCCGTCGCCAGTTGCGGTAACCGTTACCACCTCTCCAAAAGTTCCTTCATTGGGTGTGAGAGTCGATAAAGAGAGTACGTCCATTGGTTCGGAGGACGGTTCGCTTGAAGGCTCGGAACTGGGCTCGGCAGCCGGCTCTGCACTTGGCTCAGAAGACGGTTCACTACTCGGCTCGGTGGAGGGTTCGGAACTGGGCTCCGTGGCTGGCTCACTTGAAGGTTCAGAACTGGGCTCAACCTCCACATCACCATTTGTGGATGCCTTGGCACGAATCACCCACGATCCAGGCTGTTGTGTATTGGTAATTGGATTGGTAATCGTATCGACTTGTCCTTCTAAATAGACATAGGTACCAGTACTTGGGGAGGCACTGTGCAAAACAACCCCCGCATTGTCAAAACTGTCGTAGGGCCAAGTTCCGACTGCGGGATCTGGTGCGCACACCCAAACAGCAAACGATCCACTTGTCACGCTTAGTGCCCCTGTACCAGTTTGGGGATCTAGAAGACTAAGAGCATTCAACGCTTGAGAATTAATTGTTATGGAAAAATTTGTTAACGGCCAATCAAAGTTCCCAAATTGTGTCGGTGCAGCTCCACTTCCAAGCAGTTGTATCCCCATCTCAACATAGGTAGAAATGTTGTCTAAGGTTCCGTACTGAGAGGCGAAAAACACTTCAATGGTGTGGACATTCACTGGATAATCAGAAGCGTCAGGAGTCAATACGCTGACGACGCATTCAGGATATTC
The DNA here is from genome assembly GCA_937911635.1 of uncultured Pseudomonadota bacterium. Lineage (GTDB taxonomy): Bacteria > Myxococcota_A > UBA796 > UBA796 > UBA796 > CAJWHX01. The sequence continues at coordinate 1,890 of CALDQI010000304.1, forward strand.
AAGCCAAGCCACCATATCTCCAAATCCAAATGAATTGTTTGTGGAGGTGTCATTCTGAATCGTGATCTCAGTGGCATTTGCAGATGTCATTAGGAGAAGAGAGAGCATTGACGCGCCTTTGATGAGGATTGACCGCTATGACTAAACTATCATATGGTACAATCTATCACACTACCTATAAATTCGACAGAGACCTTGACTGAATATGTATCCAACCCTACTCCTTCTATCTTCAATCTTCAGTGCCTGTAAAGACTCTGTACTCCCAACAGCAATTGATACTTCAACACCTGACGAAACCTACGATGCTGGAATGAGGGATATTACATTTACCGACTCACGAGGAAAAGAGTTGTTGATGACAGTGTGGTATCCGACCACTGTTGAAGCCGATCGAGAGCCCGACACCTACGAACCGTTCTCGATCGCATTGAATGGATACAAATCGACCAGTCCCGTTGTGAACAATGCCCCCCTCATCGCATTTTCACATGGATTCTTTGCCATTCGATATCAGTCGGCATTTCTGATGGAACACCTCGCCCAGCACGGATTTGTAGTGGTTGCCGTGGACCATCCATTCAACACTTTATACGACTTTGAAGATGCACATACCGCGCGTGTACTGCTGGAACGTCCCGATGACCTACGGTCAGCCGTAGACAAGGTGATTGAGTTGTCCGAGGATGAAATAGATCCGCTATTTGGAGCCGTAGATGGCTCTCAATACATCGCAATGGGGCATTCTTTTGGTTCGCACACCGCTACGGTATTGGGTGGTGGTGACCTAGATTATGATGGGTTGATTGAGTTTTGTGAATCCTTTCCCAATGAACGGGTCTGTGGTTATTTGGATGGTCTGGACAATGTTGATGTTACTCAGTATGGGGATGTCGATCAGCGAGTCATCGCTACCATTCCAATATCACCGGGACTCTGGTATACATTTGGTGCAGCTGGTTCAGGCCTACAATCTGTGTCCAACCCCTTGGTCATTGCAGGGAAAGATGACGGTGTATTGGGATACGAGACAGAAGCGCTTCCCTACTTCGACGCGCTATCCAGTCCCAAGCATCTTTTTACAATGAACAACACGGGTCATTATGGGATGACCAATATCTGCGATATCGCTGGATTTCTATCCGAGGAATGTACTGAAGAAGGATGGCAAAGTGTTGAAGAGGTTCAAGAGGCGACCGAGACAATTGTGACTGCTTTCATCGCTTCTCAATTTTACAACACTGAGTTTTCCCTTATAGACTCAGATTGGATACACTATCAATCCGAATAACTATCGAACTATGGGCTCTTTACACGCTTGAAACCCGATTTTCGCATCGCATTGGACATTTCAACCCAACCGAACTTATCTTCAACCGGTGTGCATACCTCTAGATCAAATGGAGCCAGCACACACCATCCTGTCTTTTCAAATTTCCCAGGTAATGGTTGTATGGAACCAGAAGAGAAGGACTTTGCCATCCATGAATAGTACGAGTGGACATCCTTAGGCTCCCAGGCTTCTTGAAGTTTGGTCGTACCCCTCCCCCTTTTGGAATAAGATCGACCACGATTGTCTGTCAGTCGATCATACCACTCTTCAGTTGTCCAATCACTCTGTTTGCGGAGTCCAACCACATAATCCATTAATGTCTCCGAACCCAACAACGGACTTTTCTCTGAAGTTTCGGGACCAGCGTTGATCAAACAACGATTGATGGCGAACTCCAAATGAGCAGTAAACACACTGTGAGGATACAACTCATCATCGTACAAATCTATCAGGTTCGTACAGACATCATCCAACAGGACGGACTGTTCGAGAACCAAATCTCCTTTTGTGTTGATGATGGACATCCAAAGTAAGGAGAGTTCAGCCTCAGACCAGAATGGCAGCTTTGATTTCATGATCAGCTGATGCGTCATCGTCAATGCTTGATCGCACATGGATGTTGTTTCTTCAGCACCTTTTGACGCACCCAAATGACTGATACAAGTTGCCAAATCAAAATATCGAGCCACAAATCCCACAACGTTGTCTGTGTAATCGTGCTTTTCTAACGCTAGAAGTTCCTGATGTACATCAGAACAATGTCCCTTTTGGTATATCTTGTGAAATGCTTTGGGATGTGGATACTCTGTTCGAATGGGACAGGATATCAACCCTGCGCCTTGTCCCTTAGGGAGTTGACTGCTGAGAAACAAACGCATGGCTGTGATTGCCGGAGTGGTTTCCTGGTTACTCTGTTCTAGGACGCCTTTCACAGATTTCAAACCAGACTCAAATTCAGCATCTGAGTTTGTATACAACGGCTCTACAGTTTCAAAGACATTCAACGTTGTCCTTTTGATGGGGATGAATTTTGTCCACACCAGCCATACCAGACCAACTAAGACAATCAGCCCCACACCCCACATCATCATTGGTAGTACAGAAGCCAAACTGGAGTTATCCTTATCAGTGACAACAGGAGGCACTTCTGCTTCGGGCTCTTTCTTCAGCATAGGTCCAGGATCCGACAATCGATGGGTTAATGGCCCCTTTAATGGGCTCTCCAATGAATCATGAGGGAGTTGCATGAGTTCATCGACCATGTACTTAAATTCCTCATTTAAGTGTAGATAGCTCCGACCCAACAGTTCACACAAACACAAATACACATCGGCGGCCCAACCGTGCTGTTCCACATAATGATAATTGGGACTTCGTTTTGCCACCTCTCCATAACGCATGCGCGTGGTCAGACGTATGTATTGCTCGAGATAGGAAAACCCCAGTGACGGATCTGCATCATACATCAAGTGGTTCAACGGAGAATACGGAGCGGGTTTCAGTTTCCTTGTCTTTTCCTTATCAATTTGTGGTCTCATGATGGATTCAACATCGATCCAGACACACTGGTAGCGGACCTGATTTCGATATGAAGGTTTCTTTGTCAGGTATATATTCCCCTCACGATTCTCCAATCCCAAAATCACGTCATAAAAGCACAGCCCAGCCCGATGTAAATCTTCAAACATCTCCAGATAGGCATCGACAATCTGCTTTCGCTCTCCATCACTATAATCAGCCGGAGAGTTCCTTAGTCGAACAACCTGAATCCACGGTTGAAATATATAGACAGCTTCATTCCCAAAGTACAATCTGGAATCCCCAAAACCTGGTAGATATTTCCACAGACCACTGCGATCCAATAAGAGAGTGTAGGCGTGAAGTAAATAGGTTACATCCAATTCTGCTTGAGTCGCGTTGCTGTGATGTTTAAACTGAAATATCTTTGGAAATTCTCGGATAAACAACCAACGATTACACAGCCTTTGCGATATTTGCTGAGCAAGGTCAATATTGACAATCTGTCTTGTCCGCAACGCGATCTTGTAGCATTTGAACTCTTCACCGGTCTTTAATCGAACGTGATAAACGCTCCGATGAGGCACATCCTTCTTCGAAAAATCGTTGATAATGACAAAATCTGGCTGCATGGGACTACGTACGGGGGTTGGGTTGCGCGTTTAATGTATCTGATACCGCAGTGGTCATCAAAGGGACCTAGATTATGGAACCATATCCAAATCCACTAACACTTGAACAATCTCTTCTGCGATCGGACCGGCTATTCCTCCCCCGGTGATGCTACCTGCTGAATCTGGTTTGTTCTCCGTTCTCGGAACACGAACCACTATCCCTATTCGCTCATCAGTCAATTGTTTCGTATTAGCAGGATCTCTTTGTTCTACCAATGCCACATATATCGCCATGTTTGAAGGTATTTTTTTGCCGTCTTTTGTTCGATACTTTCGTGTTACTCCGTATGGTGCTTCATAATCTTCAATCCAAAGAACCCTTTCATTGGATCGACCTTTGTTGTATACCTGCTTACGAATGAAATCCCCTTCCTTCTCTGTCGAGTACGAATTAAACGCGATGTTGTGATCTCCCGTTCCTGTCTTCCCATACACTCTAACTGATGGGATACGAGTACTTTGTCCAGCTGCAACAACATGATCAAACATCCCTTTTAAAACATAGGCTTCAATTTGGCTACCACCAGTTCCATCCAACAATGAATGGAAATCCCCTATCGACTTTTTCTCTCTCTGTTCAGGATGCAAATAAGCGTCCCAAGATTCTAGGTAAGGTTGATAGTTCGTTGAGACCGACTGAAGTACACCAGCCATCTGATAGACATCCATCAACAGCTCTTGCCCCCAACCATTAGAGGCAGCCCCACGAGATTTTGGATCTTTCAACTTACATTCTCCATACGCACCAAATCTCAATCCCTTTTCGGCACACACCTTGGTCAGGACTTCTGGATGTGTATGCTCATACGCCAATGCCGCAAAGTACTGATTGCAGGATTGTGTAATCGCCCATGATAAATTTGTTTTTCCAGATGTCGTTTTGTTGTGCGTGGAGTACCCCTTTTGCAAACCATAGTCTTTGATCGAACAGTCACTACCCTTCTTACATGGCCAGTCTGAATCTTCGGGAAGATATCCATTGTGGACATCACATTTGTGTTCAAAATCGGTGAACCCACCTTCAATCGCCGCAAGGGCATGGAGAACTTTAAAAGTAGAGGCAGGTACCATACTGGAATTTAAATTGTTGCGACCATACCCGTACATCCCTCTGTCTGCAAACAAATTTGGATAATCCTTTGCCTCCATATACTTTTGGAAGCTGCTGTGCGGCTTTGTCGCCTGAGCCTGGGATAAGATTTGTCCTGTTTTCACATCAAACACAATCGCTTGTACAGACGGTGCCTCCAAAAGTTCCTGATGATCTTTCAGGATACCGCGCACCTTATCCTGCAACGTTGCATTCAATCCTATTTGTACAATTGTTTGGGGCACCACCTTCTCGAAGTCAGCAATGTAACGAAGCTGCTCAGCCACATCGGCCTGAGAAAAATTGTGCAAGGAGACAATTTCATCTTCATAGTTTGAAATCAGTCTCTCCATCGCTACAGGAAAGTAAAACTGATGAGCACCGAGCGCAGTGTTTCCAGAATGTAGTTTTTTCAAGCCACCGATCATTTCTTTGGAGACCTTACAGTATGTATCTCTAAACTGCAACTTGCCATTTCTACCAAAATACACCTTTGTTTTTGCGACACCATTGGTCACATCCGGAGTGTGGTGATCAATTTCTACCGTACCATCCACCAAGCATCCGACACGTTCAATCTTGGCAACACATTGTCCCGGTTCAGATAAATCTTCAATATAAATACTTCGTGCAGAGCCTCGACCTATTTGGTTTCCATCAATGGTATTGAGACCATATTTCACCGTATCCCCTTTTAAATCGGTAATAGAACAGGTACCTTTCGAACTCTTAATGCCCACTCTTTCTTCTACCTTAGTATTCCAGGTCGCTACTACACACACGTTGCTACCCTCGTCTTCAACGTCGTCATAATTCAAAGACCGTATTCTTACTTTGGGGCGCCCAACCTGAACTAAATAGGGCGCAAACTGACTATCCATGTTTGTCTCATCGTGCTTAAAGAACCAAACACTGTGGTTGGGGTCAAGAATTTCCTCTTCAGCAGATAGGTATGGAAGCACAACTGTTGAACCGGTTTCAGACACCAACGTACATCCTTTCGTTGGATCATTGGAATCTACAGGAACACCGATACTCTTTTCTTTCCACAAACGTCCTGTACGGACCTTCTGAACAGTACAATTGTACTCGTTCTCCTGATCATCCATTGACGTATATGCACCGATTTCCTCAACTAGTTTTCGGGTCTTTGCACTCGAACCTTGAAGGGTTTGACCGGCGTATTGATGGTACTCTCCGTCTTTCAATACACAGATCTTGTTGTAGTAAACCTTATCCTCCATCGATTCTTGGGTTAATCCCCTCAAGGTATACTCATGCTCTTGCTCAAAATGATGTAGAAAGAAATCCTCTTGATTGAAGTGTTCAAAGCGATATTTGCCATCCTCATCTTTGATCAAGGAAGACTCTAAGGACGCAGCATCCTTGCCATCGAAACTGGAATCAACAATCTGTCCACTTACGCTCAACTGATCGGTCAACAAGAATAGTCTTGGATTCACAACACGTTTGATACTTTTGTCAGCTTGGATATCATAGCGCACCCGAGTACTGTACTGATGACCGTGAAGCTTGGTTTCCTTGAAAGCATAGCCCATTACAATGACCATCGTAATGACGATCAACAGTAGCATACCACCGATTCTAGATGGTTCGGCAACAACAGCATCTCTACTACCCCTATCTCGTGGAAGGTACGCCGCCGCAACCATGGCGACCAAAATCATATTGAGCAGTAGAGAAAATCCAGAGTGCGAAATAAATGGCAATACGATTCCAGTAAAAGGAATGAAGTCAAAATTTCCACCGAAATGAACGACTACTTGACCAAAGATGAGCGCCGCCAACCCAAGAGACAAACCATATCGAGGATAAAAACTTTGCTCCTTGGTTTGATACAGCGAAATGGCACCCCAAATCAGCCCCAAGAAAAGCCCCATCACAACACATAAACCCAACCAACCAAATATCTCAATCAAGGCCGAGCCCGCTCTATCGTTGTATCCAAACGCCATACTGGCTACGTACAATCCATCTCGTCCCTCTTGAGCGAACAATCCCGTTCCACGGCCGTTCAAACCTCCAGCAGCAATGCCCCACAATGCCTTAGCAAAATCTGGACTGGATGCAGTGCCGACGACGTAATCATCTCTGATTCCACTGGTGATAAAATAATCTCCAAGAGCCCAGTCACCGAGTCGTTCCTGAGTTCCAAAAATCCACTCTGGCTCCCACTTCTTAAGTCCAAATGCCAGTGCATACAACGCCAAACCCAATATCCATACGGTCCATTCAAAGACAACAGAGAAACACACCAACAGAACAGCAAAGAAAATAATTAACCCCGCTCCCAAATCATTGAGGAGTTTCAGAAAAATTAGCATGAATGTTATCAATAGGAGACCAAATCCGGCTGTAAACCACTTGAGCTTATTCATCCTTATGTTGTCGCCTCGACGCGTTTGCACGGCCTGCGTGACCCACCCTGACAATCCGACAATCAGTAAAACCTTCAACGGCTCCAATACCGTAATGCCACCCACAAAACTCGAAGGCAACAAGAAAAATATCGGAAAGAGAACAAATGCAATAAAGAATCGCCGTCGATAATGAACACCATTGCAAGCCTGAATAAAATCAGACTCTGTACGGAATCCAGAACCAACTTTCACAAACATGTTGACCAACTTTCCATCACGAACATCTACATGAGCGGCATTAAAAAGGAATACCAATGTCGCAAAAAACCAGCAATAACTTGGCCAAATAAAGGGATTGGTCCAGCTGAACCAGTCTGCGTCGCGTGCAAAATAAAAGTTATAGGGCTGTCCGTAGGCTTTCACCGCACCCTGCAATGGATTGTGTGTTCCTATTTGAAGAACGTATCCGACCACCATCAATGCCAACATCGACAGAAGGACCAAGGCGACTTGAGCATTGCTTATATAACTCGCCCTCTTCTGAGATCCTTCTCCCAATAAAACCATCCGAGTCGATACAAGAGCGGCAAATATGAGACTGGTGACAGAAAAGAGTCCATATGTCACGTGAAAAAAGAACCACGCATTTGCCTTTTCATCTTTGTAGAGCAATTTCTCTTCATAGTTGACATGTTTAATATACTCAAACAGCGTTCCATCCGAATTTGTTAACGTCAGCTGTTCAATCAATTCAATACTAGTCCCTAGAACATACACGGCCGTAAAATATCCGACTGCCAGTATCGTGACCCAGCACAGAAAAAATAGTTTCTTCATCTATTCCCCAAATAAATACAATCTTTTCAGAACCAAAGACACCTTAAACTAAGGTTGCGGATTTGTGGAAGTGACTTCAGAATTGGCATTAACGTCAGTCTCCGAAATATTTTGTTCCACCGCACACTCATCCAGAAACAATCCCAATCCAATACCAAACAACAAAGCTGCCCCTATAACTGGAAGCCAAAAGGTCGCTCTCTTTTCAGATCGGGCAACCACTACCTTTGGTTCTACTCGATCGAGTCGGATGCAAAAGCCACTCGCATTGTCTTCAAACAGGTGCTGCTTTTCTCTGATCATCGCTTCTGCGATTTCCTGAGGAGTTGACAGACCAAAGTACAACCCCAACTCGTATGCCGTAT
>CALDQI010000305.1:0-2936 GCA_937911635.1 uncultured Pseudomonadota bacterium
CTTCTCGGCCGGCGGCCACCTCGCGGCGCGCGTCGGCGCCGCGCGCGACCGGGCCTACGTGATCGTCATCGCCGGCCCGAACGTCGGCGAGATGTTCAAGGTGGCCGACAAGGACGGCGATGGCGTCTCTGCTACCTTTGGTGGTCGGGATTGCAATGATGAAGATGCGTCAATTTTCCCTGGAGCATCAGAAGTTTGTGATGATATAGACAACGATTGCAATGATTTGGTGGATGATGGGTTGGGCTTAGATTTATATGCCGATGCGGATAATGACGGTTTTGGCGATGAAGATCAACCTGTAGATGGATGTATTGAACAACCAGGCACGTCCTTTATCAGTGGCGACTGTGATGATACCGATCCCGCAATTTCTCCCGAGGCAATTGAAGTCTGCGACGGGATAGACAACAATTGTGATGCTAATATTGACGAAGGTGTACTCAACATCTACTTTGTGGACCAGGACGGTGATGGGTTTGGGGATGCTGGAGCACCTGTTGAAGCGTGTACTAAACCACTTGAAACGGCAGAGAACAGTGAGGATTGTGATGACACGAACTCTGCAATTTCACCCGCAGCGAGTGAGATTTGTGATGGGGGGATAGACAACAATTGCGATGGATTGGTGGATGATGGTACAGCGGTTAACCAGACGACCTTTTACACCGATTTGGACAACGATGGGTATGGAGATTCCACGAGCCCTGTGATGTCGTGTGAACAGCCGTCCAACACTTCGAGCAACGACGAGGATTGTGATGATACCGATGCTGCAATTTCACCCGAAACCATATGGCCCATTGATTTGGATGGGGATGGTTTTGGTGGTGTGCAAGCGTCTTGTTTTACAGTGCGCATGGAAGATTCTTATGGAGACGGATGGAACGGTGGTGCGTTGGAAATCTCGGTGGATGGTGTGCCAGTAGATTCAGGACTGCCCGCTACTTCTGCAGCGGAACAAACGGCAGGTAGGTTCTTTGTATCGAGCGGCTACGAGATGCACATAGCCTTTTGTGTGCCAGATGGTCAGTTGCAGTTGGAGTACTTCTCTGATTCTTGGGAAAGTGAGAACACATATGAACTGATGGATACTGCGCTTAACGTTGTCTTTGCGGATGGTCCCACACCAGGAACAGGCGTGGCTTTTCAGCAGACTGTGACGGCATCTGTTTTGGCTCAATCCTGCTTGCCACCTGTGAATGCAGCATCCGTAGGTGGTGACTGCAATGATCTCAGTCCAGAGGTATATCCTGGAGCTATAGAAGTCTGTGATTGGTTGGACAACGACTGCAACGGATGGGTGGATGGTAGTGATAGCGCTGTGTCATACTCGATAGACGAGCAATACTTTGTCGATGATGACGGAGATGGCTACGGCGATCCAAACAATGTCGTGGAAGCATGTGATCAACCTCTCAATACCGTTGACAACGAAGATGACTGCGACGATACGGATGCGAATGTCAATCCGGATACGATTTGGTATGTTGATGCCGACGCAGATGGATTTGGCGGTGTGTTTTCCATCAATACGTGTCAACAACCGACTGGATACGTCCAAAACACTGATGATTGCAATGATATCGACGCCTCCATTTATCCGGGTGCCAGTGAATACTGTGATGGCATCGACCAAGACTGCGATGGCGATACTCAAGACGCCGATGCTGTAGATGCCTTGACGTGGTATACCGACGCGGATGGAGATGGATTTGGAGATGTTACGGCGACCGTATTTGACTGTGTACAACCGAGTGGAACTGTAGAAGATGCTACTGACTGTGACGATACAGATGATTTGGTTTTCCCCAGATCGCACGAAATAGAGATTCCCTTTGATGGAATCGATCAAGACTGTGATGGATTTGATGTTTGTCGAGATATCAACTGCGATGCTTGGCCAGACTTGGTCTTTGCTGGGTATTACAGCAATGCAGGTGGATACAACGCAGAGGGATTTGTCTTTTATGGTTCAGAGAACGGCTACTCTAATTTGGATCGAGACACATTGCCTAGTGTCGGGACCACAGGGTCTTCATCGGGAGACTTCAACGGAGACGGATATGTGGATGTTGTGCTGACATCGTATCGAAATTATTCGAGTTACATTCAAAACAGCATCATTTATTATGGTTCTTCGACAGGTCTCGATAGTGTAGGGACAGAAGTGATGGCGACGGCCGGTTCTCTCCGTAGTTGTATCGGCGATTTAAATGACGATGGGTTTGACGATATCGTTCAGGCATCTCACTAAAGCGGGTCTTCTTATTATACAACGTCCTACATTTACTGGGGCTCCTCCAATGGGATCTCTCAATCTGATAGTACGCCTTTGGCAACCAATTCACCCTATGACTGTGCGGTTGAAGATATGAACCAAGATGGGTTTCTGGACATTTACTTCCCCGCTTACTCAGGGAGTCGTGAATCCTATATTTACTGGGGCTCAAGTGGCTCTGTTTATGATGCCAACAATCGTACTGAGCTTGCCTATGCGGACTACACGCTACATGCAAACGTAGAGGATGTAAATTTGGATGGATATCCAGATTTACTCTTGGGTTCTTATTACAGCAACGATGGAGCGTATTTGGGTTCTGCCAATGGCTATTCGACTAGCAATTTTGACAGTTTCAATCAGGCGTATATTTACGACGTAGCCGGTGGTGACTTGAATGGAGATGGACTTTACGACATGGTAACGTGTCAGTATCTCAATGATGCCGGCAACTCTTACGATACCAGTTCGGCGATTTACTGGAACGGGATCACCGGATTTAGCAACACGTTTATCACGGCTTTACAAACGTACGGGTGCCGTGATGTAGAGATCGTAGACGCGAATCAAGACGGATTCGAAGATATTCTCTTTGTGAGCCACGTATCGGGTCCCAGTGGAAATTATTCTTACAATACCACCTCGTATATCTATT
>CALDQI010000306.1:0-2241 GCA_937911635.1 uncultured Pseudomonadota bacterium
AAAACAGAAGTTGCCATGCGAGCGGCCGTTCGAGTTGTGGCGGAAGGTCATCAGGTGGCTTTACTCTGCCCAACCACAATCCTTGCCATTCAACACCACCGAACCTTTGTAGAAAGATGCATTGATTTTGGGATTCGAGTCGCGATCATCTCTAGAATGCAAACTGCTGGAATGAAGAAGAAACTGTTTAAAAAGCTTCAAGCGGGCGACATCGATATACTCATTGGGACACATGCGATATTCAGCAAAGACCTTCGATTCAAAAGATTGGGACTGGTGATTGTAGATGAAGAGCATCGATTTGGTGTCAAACATAAAGAGGCGCTTCAAAGACTCAGCCAACTCAATCCGGAAGGACCAACAGAATACATGGCCATGAGTGCCACCCCCATCCCCCGAACATTACACTTGGCCATGTCTGGACTTCGTGAGGTCAGCGTCATCGCAACCCCTCCTCCAGGTCGAATTTCTATACAAACACGATTTTTACGATTCAACATCAAAGAAGTCGCGAAACAAATTCGGTTTGAGTTGCAACGAGGTGGACAAGTCTTCTTTGTACACAACGTCGTCAAAGAGTTGACTGGCATTGCGACCATGCTTCAAGAGCTATTGCCAAACATTCAAATAGAAGTTGCCTCTGGACAACATACTAAAAAGCACCTTGAACGGGTCATGCTCAACATCTGGGAAGGCAAAACACATGTTTTGGTTTGTACAACCATCATTGAAAATGGTATCGACTTACCCAATGTGAATACCATTTTCATCAATGATGCATACAAGATGGGTCTCGCACAGCTCTATCAACTTAGGGGTCGAGTCGGGAGGGGAAAAGAACAGGGGTACTGCACACTGTTGATCCCAGAAGAAGGGCTTGGAAAGGATGCCCTAGCCAGAATGACGGCGCTCAAAGAGTACACCGCTCTTGGGTCGGGATTTGCGATTGCCAATGCAGATTTGGAAATCCGAGGTTCGGGTGATTTACTTGGAAAAGAACAGTCCGGACACATCGATGTGCTCGGTCTAGATATTTATATTGAACTCTTACAAGAAGCGATACAAGAATTAAAGAATACACAAACGATTTCCTATGTACCACAAGTCTCCATTCCTGTAACAGCCGCGATTCCTGTCGAATACATTGCTGACATGCAAGACCGACTACAATCGTACAGACAAATGGCCACTGCAAAACACATCGATGACCTACAGAGACTACTCGATTTGTGGGAAGATACCTTTGGACCACCACCTCAGATTGCTCTCAACTCAGTTGGACTCGCTGAAATTAGACTGTGGGCCAAGATCATTGGTATTGAACGTGTAGATTGGCTGAAAAGTCAGGTTCGGTTCATTAGTCATCCTTCTTGTGAGATTCCGTGGAAAAAAGTGCAGATGCTCTCTGAACAGAGTCCTAGGCTGGAATTTGTCTATTTGCAAAATGGACTATGGAAGTTTTCCTCGAAGGTCTCTTATGAAGAAGGACAAAACCCCATTCCATTGGTACTGCAGCTGCTTGGGCTGTTCGCACCTCTACTGAAACAGGAAGCCAATTGATTCACACTCGATCGAGGGCACCTGTCCACTGCCGAACGTGCTTTGCAACACTCTCCTCATCCAACGAAGGTACGAAGTGACCATCTACACGCCAAGCGTCCACAATGGCCTGCTGACTTTCCCAAAAGCCAATTCCAAGCCCAGCCAAAAAGGCCGCTCCAAGTGCAGTTGTCTCTAGAACAGCCGAACGCAAACACTCTACTCTCAGTACATCAGCTTGAAACTGCATCATCAAGTCGTTTTTGGCCATTCCACCATCCAGTTTAAGAACTTGCAATGGGGTTTGGGCATCTTGACTCATGGCGTTCAAAATATCGTATATTTGCATGGCAACGCCCTCTAAGGTTGCTCGGGCGATGTGTCCTTTTGTACTGCCGCGGGTCAAACCAGAGATGCTCGCTCTCGCATCTGGATTCCAATGGGGAGCACCAAGACCGGTAAATGCTGGAACAACCGAAACACCACCATTGTCCTCAACGGTCTTAGCCAAGGTTTCCACCTCAGCCGCAGTTGAAATGATCCCCAACTGATCTCGAAGCCATTGTACTGCCGCACCAGCCACAAACGCAGAGCCCTCCAGAGCGTATACCGTCTTGCCATTCAATCTCCATGCGATTGTTGTCAAGAGACCATTGTGACTCGCAACAGCGGTCTCACCAGTGTTCATTAGAACAAAAGCAC
>CALDQI010000307.1:0-2822 GCA_937911635.1 uncultured Pseudomonadota bacterium
CGACTACGGGTTGCGTTTGCTCCGACTGAAACATGATCCGCAAGCCACTTGGAAATCGGTAGTCGGAAATGTTCAAATTGTATGGATCGAGTTTTAGTTTATACTCAGCATCAGGAATGGGCTTGGCTTCTACATTGCCCATCAATAGTAGTCCTAAGGTTGACCAAATCATAATATTCTCCTCACAATGGTGGATAAGAGTGTCTGTCGTATTACATTTCTTACAAAGGAATGTATCGCAATCCGCATTCATTCCCAACTGTACTATTCTAATCTACTCAAATGGAAAGAGCATTCGAACCATCTAAATGTTCACATAGAATGTACAAACAGCATATTTATTTAAGGTTCTTGGAGTACACATGACCTCACCACCCTTTCCGGCTGATGAAAAAATGATCAAACACATGCGAAGTCGATTCGGTTTTGGAGCCTATTTAGGTGCCAAGCTTCCCTTAGCGGCTTTCGCTGGATTGCGAATTGATGAGTTCGATGCCGCAAGGTGCGCCGTATCCCTACCCTATGGCTGGCGAACCCAAAATCCTTTTCGATCTATTTACTTTGCTGCTCAATGTATGGCTGCAGAACTGAGTACTGGAGCTCTCGCGATGCTAGCTATCCAATCGTCCAATGAATCGGTTTCGATGCTGGTAACAAACATGGAAGCTTCTTTTGGGAAAAAGGCGACTGAACGAAGCACCTTCCTGTGCACAGATGGACTAAAGGTCTTTGAGGCGATCGATCACACCATTAAAACCGGTGAGGGAGTCACAGTAGATATGCACACCATTGGAACCATGCCAAATGGAGAGCAAATATCCGAGTTTACATTTCAGTGGTCCTTTAAAAAGCGAAGAAAAAAGGGCTAATCTTTTGTTGGAGCAATGAACACCATTCGCCCGTTGGTCTACTGTAAACAGACTCTATAATGTTTATTGTCGCACCTCATTCGTCTCGCTGCACAGGATATTCGTGATACTCTGCGTCATTGTGCATAGCCACTAGGCATTGATGAGCAAATCTCGGTTGGATGATTTTCAGCGATTGTGTTACTTATTAGGAAAGAGCTACTTTTGATACGAGGAAACCATGCATTCATTTTTCAGCCCTGCAAATGCCCTTTATGAAATCATCGTTGGTGTGACCTGTCTTGTCATTTGGTTTGGTTCCGTATTCACCATCCCTGCATTGATTGCCTTGCTGATCGATGGTAAAGAAGAAGCTGAAAGACAAAACTCCTAGTTTCTATTTCTCTTTATTGTTCCTAGTCCCCTGTTGGCGGGCTGTAGAATGTCAGTCCAAGTTGTTTGTAGCACGCTTCAATTTGTGTGATGACCACCTTGGATTGTTCTGTTTTTAGGGAGCCACTCACAACGGCTTGCTCGATTGCCTCGTCTGATGGAAGTTTATCATCCACAGTAGTGGACTGTGCCGATGCTTCTAGCTTCAAACGTTGCACTTGACCTTGAAAGTACGCCTTCAAAATTCGTTGCTGCGATACTTTTTGCCGCATACTTTTGCTATCAGTCTCTTCCGTCTCCATTTGCCTAGGGGGCTCTCCATAATCTTGAAAATCCAATTGAATACGGGCGTATCCATTTTTCAGCATATCGATCGCCAATCGACTCTCTTCGGAACGAGGATCACCGGATGATACGGCTGCCTGTATCTGCTGCTCTGTTGGCACCAACCCTGCAGGAGATTCCTTCTTACTCGTCAACTCCGCCGTCAACCTCTCCGCTTTACGTCTGATCCATTCGCCAAAAGGGGGCGGTAACGCATTTTCTGGTGCATCGTTTTGCTGTGGTCCTTGATTCGTAGACATTCTAGAGGACGGAATCTTGAGGGTGGGAAATGGCATGTTGAATTTTTCATACCCTTGCTTCAATATCGCCAACACCACCTTCGACTCTTCTGATTTCAATGAATTGGTCTTCACGGCCGCTTGCAATTGTACTTCTGAAGGCAACAGGACTTCTTCACCGTGCTCAGCATAAGCCCTCTCTAGAGGTTGAATGCTCTGCAGTAGGAGTTCTTCATAATTATTGGCTCCACCACTTGAAGGGGACGGTTCTGGAGGTGAATTGTACTCTATCTTTTTCGACGTCTGAGATGTGGATGAAGATTGTTGATCCATTTCTCTCCCAGTATCTTCGACAGAGGCATCGGAAAAGAAAAACACTTTCCCGATCAGTACAACCAGCAGCGCAGTATTGATCAACGTCAATCGTTCGATCGTTTCCGATTTCATTCTTCATCTCCTTCAGACAATGGAGGGCCTTCTTTTATATCCTCTTCTATATCTTCTGTGATTGCATCTGTGTTCTCTCGCTGAGACTCCAAAAAATTACGAAGTTCAGTCAGTATCGGTTTCACTTCAGATGACCACTGTTGTGACACCACTCAGACATCTGAACGTGTCTGCTCTGTACGACTGACAAGCCCGCTACGACAAAAGGCCTCAAAACAGCTTCAACAATGCCCAGTCCACGCTCAGCTCAGGCAAGATTGATTCAGTCCAAGCTGATTGCAATCGGCGAGAGAGTCTGAACCTCAATCTGAATCATGTTTTTTTCAGCGTTGGTGATTGCATGGACAACGCTTGTTGGCATCTCTGGCATTGCCATCTCAGACTTAGTGATGTCTGGCTCTGCACTAGCCCACAGCAAAGGCCTCTACGCAACAGAAGCAGAAGCACGCCAACGCGCTGAACAGATCGGCTGCAAGGCTGTGCATGAAAACAACGGTCGCTGGATGCCCTGCGCAGATGAGCGTGAACTGCATCAACAGCTGCGCAAGCAATGAAGCGCGGCCTTAGTTCA
>CALDQI010000308.1:0-1826 GCA_937911635.1 uncultured Pseudomonadota bacterium
CAATCATCGTTGTAAAATACGTAGCCTTCAGTATTCATACAATCTGTGAGGGGCTGGTCGGGGTCACCATGTCCATCGTTGTCAGCATCTAGGTATAGCCCAACTGCGAGTTCCTCATCGACTTCGCCGTCACAGTCATCATCTACTTGATTACACGTTTCTGAAGCGCCTGGGAAAACGGCAGGGGTTGCATCATCACAATCACTTCCAATTGTGACGTATCCTGCAGGTTGATTGCAGGCTTCTTCGATGACATCATTGTTGCCGAATCCATCTTGGTCACTATCTTCAAAGTATCGAGTGGTGACCCCTTCGTCTATATTGCCATCACAGTTGTTGTCTACCCCATCACAAATCTCTGGCATACTAGGATTGATCAGTGTGTTCCCATCATCACACTCTTCTGATGCAAGGTACCCATCTCCGTCGAGGTCCCTGTCTTGTTCTGTTTGATTGTTTGCATCTGTGACAACCCCATCATCAATGTTGTCTTGATTCCAGTCAGACGGTGTTTTCCCACCGTCAGTACAGGCTGTAAGAAGGAGACTTACCCAAAAAATTGAAAGAGGTGAATGTGACATGTAATTATTATAACACATCACACCCACCTTATTGTAGATTGTCTGGTATCCGTATTTGTCCGACGTTCAACTTGCTTGATTATCAGCGTCCATCGCCTTCTTTAAGAGGTTGGCTTGGTTTTGAACGCCAGGGGACGTGAGATTGATGAGTTCAACCGTAATCTCTCGATGCCCTGCACCTTGTTGAAATTCCTGGATGATTTCATAGACATCGTAATCCATATTAACGGTATTGGTAGCGTCGATCACAACACTGGACCCGTTAGAGAGCTCACTGAGCGTTCGTTGAATGCTTGCTTTGTTGATAAACGTAACGTCTTCAGCCAGTTCCAAGTGGATTTTACCGTCTTGGTAGTGCTTGGACGCATCAAACAAGAATGGTTTCTTGTAGTTGTTGTACAAGATGAATAGGATGGCAACGGCTAGACCGAGTCCAATACCGACAAGTAGGTCTACAAACACAATCCCGGCGATGGTTGTAACGAATGGTACGAAACTGGTTTGTCCTTGTTTGTACATCGTTTTAAACAAGACTGGTTTTGCAAGTTTGTACCCAACCATAAATAGAATGGCGGCCAGACTCGCCAACGGAATCAGATTCAACAGTCCTGGAATGGCAAAAGCGCATACAAGCATGATGATTCCGTGTACGATAGCTGCGACTTTGGTTCGACCGCCGGACTGGATGTTGGTGGATGAGCGAACGATTACCTGGGTGACAGGAAGACCACCAAGGAAACCAGCAAACATGTTTCCGACACCTTGTGCCATCAATTCTCTATTGGGAGGAGCAACGCGCTTGTATGGGTCTAGTTTATCTGTGGCATCAAGGCACAACAATGTTTCCAAACTGGCAACGATTGCAATCGTAAGTCCCGTCTGCCATACGTATTTGTCTTTGAGTGCAATGCTCCAGATTTCGCTGTCACTTTTCCAACCCGTGATTAAACTATCGCTCCCGAACTTCGGAATTGTAAATTGTCCCATGAAATCAGAAAAACTATCTGGGATGGGGATACTCACGTATTGTTGAACTGTTTCGATACCATTAACTTCAGAGCCATTTGTAAGACCAAGTACAGTTCCAAGTACAATTCCCAACCCAACTACAACAAGTGGTCCTTGAAGCAGTTGAAACGCCTTAATCTCCTTCATGAATTTTTGTTCCCAAAGGATCAGTATTCCCAATGATATCGCTGTAATAATTACTGTAATAATCACTGTAATATGTGCTGTAATAGTTGT
>CALDQI010000309.1:0-5200 GCA_937911635.1 uncultured Pseudomonadota bacterium
TGGAATACATCTCGCCCTGCACCAGCCACATAGGACAAGTCGGGTTTGAGGTCGTGGGTAATTGGGGTTGGGACGGTAACTAGGACGACATCGCAATGAGGGACTGCCTCTGCTGCAGAGTTTGTGATGTGCCAACGTTCTGTGCCTGGAGCAGGAACAATGTCGTCAACATCTGGGTCCCCGGTTGGGTTCTCGCCAGCCTTGACCATATCAACGGTACGCTGAGATACATCAACGCCCCACACTTCAAAACCAGCATCATGGAAACCAATTGCAGTTGGAAGGCCAACATATCCGAGCCCAATAATTCCAACTTTGACTTTACCCTGTGCGATGTTTTCTGCAAGTGCATCAAGTGTATCCATAACTGGTGGGCGAAGCATGTTCCCATTGAAGATAGCGGTTCATTCTGGGAAAACCAACAGAATAAATCGTACATGGATGATTGCTATCCACTAAAAAATCTGCGAGTTGAAGGTGACAATCATCGTCGCCTTTATGTGCAGATGCGATAGAAGAGTGAAATATGTCTACCGATGATGAGGAAGAGCCACTTGCCCCATTGTGGGGCAAACGAAGCCTTCATCGTCTACCTTTCATCGTTTTATCTGACTTATTCCGTTCAAGGCACTTGCTCAAATTATTGGTCAAGCGAGACCTCAATGCTCGGTACCGTAGAGCTTATTTGGGATATGCATGGGCTGTGCTTGAGCCACTTTTACTGGCAGTAGTGTATACATTTATTTTCACCATTCTAGTTGGCTCATCTGACCCACTTTATTCAGTCAATATTATCCTAGGAATTATCGGATGGTCGATGTTCGCAAGGTCTCTAACTACCTCGACAAAATCATTGAGTAGTTCAATTAATCTTTTCCAATTCGCCAGGGTTCCAAAAACTGTATTTGCTACAAGCGGAACTTTGACAAATGCAGTGTTGGCGCTTATCTCGTTAACTTGTTTGATTCCATTTTATTTCATTCACGATTTACCAATCACTTGGAGTCTAATGCTTCTTCCTGTATGGCTCTTAATTCTCTCTTTTACTGGCTGGGGAATAGGATTACTTCTAGCGCCAATTGCGTGTAAGGTGCCGGATGTTCTCAACCTAATCAACTTCCTTGTTCGAGCCGGCTTTTTTCTTTCCCCAGTCATGTGGACATATGATATGTTCAACTCACGATTTGGCGAAGGTTGGCACGCCATCGTAGCACACATGAATCCGACCGTCGTGCCCATCACAGGTATGCGAGATGCTGTCCTTGGTGAATCATCCCTCATTCCGAACTATGGATACGCCATGTGTTTCGGAATTGCCATGCTAGGATATATCATCGGAGCCATGGTTTTTGAGCGTAAAGCCCACAGGGCGGTGGTGAACGTATGACCGTCGTGATGTTTCTGGAAGATGTTACACTAGAGTATCCTGTACCCCGGCAATATAGAAAAGAAAACGTACAATCATCAGGTATTCGGAATGTTTCTCTCAAAGTCAAACAAAGTGAAGTCTTGGGCATTATTGGGCGAAATGGCTCTGGAAAAAGCACTTTGCTGAAAATGATGGCTGGAGTATTCCCTCCTGACTCTGGCGCTATTTCCACACGTGGAAGCGTTTCACTTCTTGCCGGCGTGGGTGTTGGATTTCACAAAGAACTAACTGGACGTGAAAACGCCTACCTTTACGGTGCATTGATGGGAAGAACAACGGAACAAATTGACGTATTGATTGGCGAAATCCAATCATTCGCAGAGCTTGATCACCACTTTGATCGACCTATACGAACCTATTCGTCTGGCATGAAATCACGACTCGGTATTTCGGTTGCTACAGCTTTCAAACCTGATTTACTCCTGATCGATGAAGTGCTAGGCGTGGGCGATGTTTCATTTAGAAAGAAAAGTGAAGGGCGCGTAAAGGAAATGATTGCACAGTCCGGTACCGTTGTAATTGTTTCACATTCCCTAGGCTTATTGAAAAATATGTGTACGCGAATCATGGTTGTTGATGATGGAAAGATTGTTTTTGATGGGAACCCCACGGATGGAATTCAGGAATATAAAACACTCATGAAACTTGATTGACATCAATCCAAGGACAGACAATACTGCTCAAACATCTTCTTTACTTCTGAAAGGCGTCTGTTTTTGTTATGGCCCTCTTTAGGTATAATTTCAAGATGATAATTCAATTCTAGATCCGTTAAGAAATTTACAAACGTCATGCATTGTTCTTGTAGGTAATTCTCTTGACCAAATCTGTTTTCACACAAAAAGTATAGTGGATGATTGTCAACCTCTGCCAGGATTTGACGAAGATCGTTGTAATCATCGCCTTGGTCGGATGTAAAAATCGGTCTGAAATATTTCTTCATTCCAAGTTTAGAATATGTCGAATTTAATAAAACAATTTGAGGAACATTAGCATACACTCCAAGTGCGCCAATACGTGTTCCATGTAAGATTGCCCCATAGCCTCCCATACTAGAGCCATAAATGAATAGTTTTGATGTTGAAATCGTCTGTCCAATTGATTCCAAGGCTTGTTCGAGTGCTAAGTCAAATAATTCAAGAGTGAATTTGACACCATTTTCCCCAAGCCACCATGAGCCTAGCCCGTTGAATCCAAAATTATCCAATGGATTGAATACATTCCAATCCGAATAAACTGCCCTAGCAGGAGGATAGTTTCCATGACCATGTAGGATAATAAGTGTTGGCGCAGATTCGGGATTTGATTCGGCAGGAACAAAACGGTATTCCATCTCTCTTTCTTCATGAATAATAGAAGAGATATGATCAAAATCTTTCCAACTATAACTCAATCAAACACCACCAAAATCAATCACGAGTTCAGTATTTTCTTCGACTGGAGTTAAGGACAATCTCATAGCATCTTGTTTTTTATTTTTTAGTGGTGATGTAAATGTGGGTTCGAGACTGAAGTCCTCTAAAAAACCTGATGTTTTCATCGTCCAATGGCTTCCATCGGACGAGGTGAATCGATACTGATTTTTTGAAGCCTCAACATCCCAAATGCCATCGATGATGAAATTCAGCGTAATTTTTGCATTAAGACAACCTTTTGAAAACTTATCATCGACTGTAATAGATTGTTTCTGTACTGAAACTGTTCTTGAAGCGTAGATTTTCCCATACATCCCAAGCATTGCTACTGATGAGTTAGATGTCAATTTAGTCACTTTTGAGCGATGGGCGGTAATGGAAAAGGGATTCCGATTCGGCTTTTTCCCAGGTATTTCAAAGCCTGAATGGCCTTTAGATGATCTGACATGGATACGGTCTTGATCTTTTTCAAGATAATACAACAAGCCTGAATCCATCAACAAATTTTTGCCTCGAACCCATAGAGTAACACTACAATCGTCATCGTGTCGATGAAACCTGCCATGATGACATGACTTAAGGGTCATGTGATAGTTTTGTGAGGTTGATTTCCAAATAGCATATCCTTCTCCAAAAACCTCCATTCCTTCATGGGACGAAAATGATTCATTACTAGAGATTTGTTTCGCTAGATTTGTTGAAACTTGTTTCTCTTCACTATCACCAATAGGTGGAACTTTTCCATCTGGTCTAATAATCCAAGATAAATACGGAATGGATTTTTTCAAACCCTCAAGATGTTTAGCGATGGCTTGATGAGGTGTTATCTTCAAAACTTTACTCAATGAACGATGTATATTTGTAATCATTCCATGGTGATAGGAGGGGGAGTTCTCAACATGTACTCCATCGAAAGTGAATGAATAGTTTAATTCACGTTCAATTCTATCCAAAGAGATTTTTTGCCATTCTCTAGAAAACACTTCGTTTTTGAAAAAATTGCTAATCAAGAACAATGCAATTGCTTGGTCAAAGGCATGATTAGATAACGAATTATCTTCCAAAGGCGAGACTAAAAGAGTACCAATGTCGCGTAAATGGTCAGTTATCAATTGTTTTACTACAGGAGATACAAAAGATAGACAATCAATCAAATTCATTCCTCTGTAAGCCAATGAATGGTCATGATAATGAAATTCTGAATCTGAATTGTTATCTTGAATAAACTCAAACCATTTACAAATTAGAAAATCGGCTTGGGGTTTAGAAGACTTCTCATCAAGCTCCCCGAGATGATCTATGATCCAAGAAAAATTTTGAAACCAAAACCGCCATGACCGGTCCATGTATGGGTCCAAAGAAAATGAAAAATCCTGATCAATACTAAAAGAATCCCTTGAACTTAACTTGATTGAAATTGCTGCAGATTGTTTATTTGAAATATTTTCATGATGATAATTTTGTATTTCAAAAGGTGAAGCCGATTCAATTAAATTTGAAAAACAGGAAAATATCTCTTTGAAATCATACTTCGATTGCATTTTAATATTGATCGATGAAGACTTCAGAGCCTCAATATGTTCAGCGAAAAATAATCCGTCTTGTCTTATATCATGTGTAATCGTAAGTTCTGTCTTGATTTGATTAATCAGTTGTTGAAGATTTCGATATGGATGAGTCGATTTGTCTTGAAAAATTTCTTTGAAAAGGGATTTGTGTTTTTTTGCCACATATGCAGAATCAAGAATATTTGTTGTTGGATTATGGGCGAGACATCCTTTAGCCTCGAATTCAGCAGCCATGTAAATCGCAGCATGCCCACCCATCCCTTTGCCTGAAAAAAATAGAAAATGAGTATTGATAAGTCCGCAAAGTATCAATTCTTTGATGAGTTGCTTTGTTGACTGAAGAAGATAATCTTC
Source organism: uncultured Pseudomonadota bacterium (assembly GCA_937911635.1). GTDB lineage: Bacteria > Myxococcota_A > UBA796 > UBA796 > UBA796 > CAJWHX01. The sequence continues at coordinate 4,767 of CALDQI010000309.1, forward strand.
GCCCTGTGTTCCAAAATACCAAACCCCTTTTCCATCAACTCCATTTCCATCTCTGATAATCAGAACATTCCATCTCCCATATTGATTAGTAGCCTCAGGTATTTGCCCCTCATAACCCAAGAAATACACAAGAGTTGGTGTGTTTTTGTTGAAATCATGCGCTGGTTTCCACAAATAGTCAAGAAATGATTGATTCTTAGAAAAATATCGCGCACGTTTTACTTGAGTGGAAAACCGATTGAATAGGTATTCATTCATCTAAATCACCTCCTGACAGAGATTCGAGAATTGACAATGCAATTCTTTCTGTCTGCATTTGTTCTGTAAGGTGGTTCGCTTGCTGGTATGCATGAAATGAGGTTTTATTTGACAAATTGAGTCGATTAATATTGAGTGCTATGTCGTTTATATTTTCGTTCAGCCATAAGTCGGTG
>CALDQI010000310.1:0-1329 GCA_937911635.1 uncultured Pseudomonadota bacterium
TGGACTCAGTACACGCTGGTTGAATTTTGAAGGCGATCAAAATATAAATACCCTTCCATTGTTAACCGGCAGCCTTGAAGCTGAAGGATTTGGACACGATATCCTCTGCGATCGTGACTGGACGGGGGATGGTCAAATAGATCTTGTTGTCTCGAGTCCCTTTGCAAATGTAAATGGCGTTACGGCAGCGGGTCGAATCCAACTGTTTTCAAACGATGGTGGTACATTTACAAAAGTGGGGAGCGTATCGGGAGAGCGAAAGCATGAATGGCTCGGATACCGACTGACTGCGGGAGATATCAACGGAGATGGAAATTTAGAACTGGCCAGTACGGCATTTGAACCCACCAACTCGACCGTGCGATTGTGGACTTGGCAAAATGCCCCGACCAATCAACTGCGTGAGCGATATACGAGGCGATCACCAGAATCGAAATTGAACACTTTTTTTGGCTACGACATCCTAATCAGCGACATCAACGGTGATGGGAAAGATGATTTATTGATCGGTGAGCCCTATTACGATGGTCCAAAGTCTGAATCTGGATTGTTGACAATCTTTAAAGGCACAGACAATCTACTGGATTGGAATACGCAATATGACCAAATATTTGGTAGTACGGCGTATGCACACCTCGGCTATTCTATTTATACACACGACCTAAATCAAGATGGTATTCAGGATATCCTGTTGCCAGTTATTGATGTCAACTAAACCATGTACATCCTCTCGTTGAGTCTGTCATGCCTTAGAAAACACCAACCACATATCAGTTATCTCAAACGATAGTTTGGACTCTCTTTGGTAATGATGACGTCATGAACATGGCTTTCTTTGAGTCCTGCTGAAGTAATTCTAGTAAATCGTGCTTTTTCTTTCATCTCCGAGATGGTTGAGCAGCCAGTGTAGCCCATCGCAGCCCTTAAGCCACCCATCATTTGATAGATGTTGTCTTCCAACGTTCCTCGATATGGTACGCGTCCGACAATCCCCTCCGGTACAAGCTTTTTGCGTTTGTTGCTTCTATTCTGTTGAAAGTATCTGTCCTTCGATCCCGCTTCCATTGCTTCGACAGACCCCATTCCTCGATACGATTTGTATGATCGACCTTGGTAAAGTACCATCTCTCCTGGCGCTTCGTCAGTCCCTGCAAACAGAGAACCAATCATCACCACATCTGCCCCAGCGGCTATCGCTTTGGCTATATCGCCCGAATACTTGATCCCACCGTCAGCAATAATCGGAATCCCATGCTCTTTCGCCACTTTTGAACATTCAGCAATCGCCGTAAGTTGAGCCACACCAACACCAGCCACAATTCGTGTGGT
>CALDQI010000311.1:0-5560 GCA_937911635.1 uncultured Pseudomonadota bacterium
TGAAATCGCCTTGGAAATAGAACCGCAGGCAGAAATGTGGTTGTCTTTAATGAGAATTCCATCGTAGAGAGCAAAACGATGGTTGAATCCGCCCCCCGCACATACCGCACTCCGTTCAAGACGACGCAAAAGCGGCGTAGTCTTTCGAGTGTCCACAACCTTCATAGCAGGATTCAGCCCCTGTACAGTTCTGAAGGTATGAGTAGCGATTCCACACAAACGCATCAAAAAGTTGAGCGCCAAACGTTCTGCCGTCAGCATCTTACCTGTGGGTCCTTCAATTGTAGCCACGACAGTTCCATTGGATAAAAGAATCCCCTCTTCCACTTGAGGCGTATATATGCAGTCCATTTGTGTAAAGACTTCACGAGCCACGTCATGACCATACACCACGACATCTTGTTTTGCGGTAATCTTAGCGGTAGAATGATGGGAAACGGGAATCGTAGACTCCGTCGTTACATCTCCTCCGCCAACATCCTCCTGCAAAGACAAGCGAACCAACTCTGAAAGATGCATTACCCCTCCAGTTCACCGCGTGCTTTAAGAAGTTTTGCGTGAGTGTCCTTCTCCGCGGACAACGAGTCCCTCGTTTCTTGAACAATTTTTGCTGGGGCATTGTCTACGTATTTCTTGTTGCTGAGTCGGCCTTCCAAACGTCCAATACTCTTTTCAACTTGCTCAATCTTTTTATTGAGACGGGTAACTTCTGCCTCAATATCCACAACACCTTCTAAGGGAATGAAGAATGTCACGCCTTCTACTACAAAGGTGGAGGACACTCCTTCTTTACCACCAACTTCAAGAGTGGTTACAGTACACAAGTCTTTCAATCCCTGTTCTTGACCATGCAACTTAGCGGCATCGGCTGAACGAAGTGTCAACTCAACTTTATTCCCAAGTTCCATCTCAGCTCGAATTCGCCGAACTTCTACAATGACCTCTTGTAGGAATCGTACTTGTTCAAGACTTTCAGGATTCGACGCAAAGTCACCCGGTTTTGGATAGGATGCCATCATTACAAAGCCATTTGTGTTCGGCATTCGTTCCCATAATTCTTCAGAGAGGAACGGCATGATTGGATGCATGATTCTGACAACTGCGTTGAATACAGTCAGTAAAGTATGCTTGGCACCTTGTTGCGCAGTTTGATTGGTACTGTTGTACAAGGTTCCTTTTGAAAGTTCCAAGTACCAATCACAGAATTCGTGCCAGACAAAGGCATACAGTTCGGAAGCGACATCATTGAATCGATACTCTTCCATCGCTTGTCGAATGTTGGCAACAGCCGTGTGCAAACGCGCCAAGATCCATTTGTCATAGACACCCAGTTCTTTTGGGGCATCGGCATCATAGTCTTCAATGTGCATACCGATAAACTTAAACGCTTGCCACACTTTGTTTTGAAACTTCACATAGCCTTCTGCCCTTTTATCATTCCATAAGATATCTCTGCCCTGAGCGGCCAATGCCACCAGTGTAAAGCGAAATGCATCCACACCGATTTTGTCAATCTCCGTCAACGGGTCGACAACATTACCCTTTGTTTTTGACATCTTCTGACCATGTTCATCTCGTACCAACGCGTGAATGTAAATGTCCTTGAACGGTACTTCATCTTGGAAATACAGCCCTGAGAACATCATGCGTGCCACCCAAAAGAAGATGATATCAAAACCGGTAATCAACACAGACGTCGGATAATACTTCTTTAAAGATTCTGTATCTTCGGGCCAACCAAAAGTTGAAAACGCCCACAACGCCGAACTAAACCAAGTGTCTAAAACGTCTTCGTCTTGATTCAACTCAACATCGTCTGCCAACTTGTGTCGCGCACGAACCTCAGCCTCATCACGCCCTACATACACATTCCCGTCTGTATCAAACCAAGCAGGAATTCGATGTCCCCACCAAAGTTGACGAGAAATACACCAGTCTTGAATGTTTCTCATCCAGGCATAATACGTGTTCTCCCATGTCTTTGGAACAAACTTTGTGCGTCCTGTCTCAATAGCGTCAATTGCGGGTGCAGCCAGCTCTTCCATGCGTACAAACCATTGAGTAGATAGCATCGGTTCAACAGGGACTCCAGAACGTTGAGAGCGTGGAAGAGCCATAACGTGCTCTTTGCTTCCTCTCTCAAGTCCAAGTTCAGCCAGCTTTTCTTTGACGGCAGTTCGAGCATCAAATCTATCGAGTCCTGCAAATGGACCACCTTCTTCATTCAAGCTGCCGTCATTATTCAAAATGTTGATCATCTCTAGATTGTGACGCTTACCAACAGCAAAGTCATTAAAGTCATGCGCTGGTGTGATTTTTACGGCACCCGTTCCAAATTCTGGGTCTACAAGTTCGGCATCTGCAACGATGGTAATCTCTCTATCGACAAATGGATGTCGTACTGTCTTACCTATCAACGCTCGATAGCGTGGGTCTTCAGGATGGACTGCTACAGCAGTATCCCCAAGCATCGTCTCTGGTCTGGTTGTTGCTACAACAATCTCGTCACGAAGGACTCCGTCTTCACACAGTGCTGGTTCTGACAAGGGATAGGCAAAAGACCAGATCTCCGTCTTGAAATCCTCTTCGTTCTCCACTTCAAGATTGGACAAAGCAGTTTGCGCAAATGGATCCCAATTGATCAGTCTTTGAGCACGATAGATGATGCCATCTTCATAATAGCGAATAAAGACTTCTCGAACGGCCTTAGACAACCCTTCGTCCATCGTAAATCGTTCACGAGACCAATCACAGGAGACTCCCAATCGACGCAACTGATGAATGATGGTTCCGCCAGACTCAGCCTTCCATTCCCAGACTCGCTTTAAGAAGGCTTCTCGACCCATCTCACGTCGGTCTTTACCCTCTGCGCGCAGTTGCTTTTCAACAATCCATTGCGTTGCGATACCCGCATGATCTGTGCCAGGTACCCACACTGCATTGAAGCCGTCCATACGCTTGTACCGAACCAGCACATCTTGTAAGGTATTGTTCAAGGCATGACCCATGTGCAATGACCCCGTGACGTTCGGCGGAGGAATCACAATCGAATACGGCTCACCATCGGCTTTTGGGTCGGCGGTAAAACACCCCGCCTCTTCCCATGCTGAGTAAAACTTTTCGTATGCCAACGCGGAATCATAGTATTTGGGTATGGACATTTGAACTCCTGTAGAATGCCGATCAAATAACCAAAATTCATCGATTTTGCAAGGTCTTTAAGACTCCTTTCCTACAGGGTCAATCCTTCAACTGCATCCCTTGTTGCATAAGAATATTGCGGACTTCAGTCTGAAGTATTTTCTTAATTTCGGTTGAAGTTGAAAGTTGTATCGTCAATACCTGTTGTACTACCAATGGAAGCAAATCTTCTACGATGGCTTCTAAATCATCTTGCACCGGAGAGGTCGGCAAAAATGACACCACCTTAGCCCGTCGTGACGAAGCACTGGGAACATATAGAGTATCCAACAATCCGGTATCATTTTCTGTAGTCCCCTCTGGAAGCAATTCGACAATGCGCTCATAGATTCTACTGGCATGTAGAGGTTTAAAAAATGCCCCAATGGCACCCACATTACGAGCCTCAAACGCATCGTATAAATGTTGCTCGGCCAGTAAAAACATAATCGCATTCTCAAACTTTCGTTTCATCTCATAAGCGAGTTCGTAATCTTCCTCTTTTCTCACAGCATACAAAAGGATTGAACACTCTAGAGCATTGAGTTGATCAGGCTCCAAAGTAGACGCCCAAACAACATGTATACTGTCGTTAAAGAACAGTTTGTGTACAATTTGAAAAGAAGTAGGCTCGCTATCCAATACCAATATTGCTGGAGAGGGCACGCTCAATTCTCCACAGGAACAGCTACAGCACGATTGAGGACTTCTACAGTTTCACCACTGCTTAACTGCTGAACTTCGCGATGTTCAAATGCAACATACACTTCGATATCCGAAGCCGGTAATGCTTCATCAAATTCTGCCCAGATCACTTCGTCGATCTCAAACTCTGTACCATCTTCAACAACACAAGTCAGTAACTCAACCGGTTGCCCTTCTTGTACCCTTCGAATGTGTACCCACGTACGGGGCCAATCATGACTCCCCCATTCCATACTGGCAGTATCTCCAAAGGTCATATCGGTAATGCCTGAAGAAAAGTTTACTGCTGGCACCTCATAAGCCGTATCAATTGATGCACCTGACAGCCCAAGCGCATTCCCTAGAACGATTGGGTCGTTTAGTATCTCAGCAGGTGAGGTACACGTTCGTTCATCTGTCAAGACCTCTTGATACCAGTATCCAAATCCACCTTCCATAGAACCATCGGTAACAGAGTTCGACCACCCAGGATATCCAACCAGTCCTGCAATCGAAGAAGCATTCGTCCCGGCAGTCGTAGGGAACATATCTACTCCATAGGCACACCCTTGGCTAGGCAACAAATCATCCAATGTTCCAGGGGCATAATATAAAACCATGTCATGACCATATGTACCCACGAAGATTTCAGTACCATCGTCGGTTGTGATTTGACATTCCCAAGTGTACACTTGGGAGATGAAACGGGCATCAAAATCTTCGTATACTTTATCCAAAATCACTTTTCCAGTGTTGAAAGAAATGGCAAATATACCCATGCCAATGGAAATAGATCGAATAATCATCATAGAACCTCTCTGAGTTAACAAAAAAACAATAACATTTTTGTTGCATTACAAGCCAACAATGGATAGTTAATAATAGCAATTTATTGCGAATGCGGGGGTGTGGCGGAATCGGTAGACGCGCTGGATTCAAAATCCCGTTCACAGTATGTGAGTGAGGGTTCAAGTCCCTCTGCCCCTACTTTAAAAGAGACACAGTGTGTCTCTTTTGTTGTTTTTAGATTGACCTTTCAAATTCTTCTATCTTAAGACATCTCGATTGACTGTACATCTCCTCTTCAACTCTGTTAAAGTCAAATCAACTTTTAGCTGTTACTCGGCTCGGGCAAACAGTACAGTTGCTGCATTGGGTTTTGAATAACATCCTGTGCTATCATCCTGACGATTGAACTTCCTGTTGAAATCCTACAGACCCAGAATAGATAGACTTCTCAGCCACAACAATCGAAATGAAGTCGACTTCTATTTGTGTTATGGGACTGTATGATTGATCGGTTTAATGAAGCTGTAACCCAATATATAAATAGTGCTTCTCCCCTTTTAAGCATTGGAGAGCATCAGGTATTGAAATCCTGGATCCAGTTGTCAACTGGTGCCAAACGATTGTACATCTTCCTATTTCATAGGAAACCAAAACAATTCCGAAGGGAACACATACAATATGTCAATCCAGACAAGTCTCATTATTTTTCAACTATAAAAGCTGAAAACGACGCCTTGAGAGAATTGGAACAACGTGGGTTTATTCTTGAGTGCCAACATTTGATGAGAACGGATCTTTTTCTAGACAATTTAAGAAAACCAGAGATATCTAAGTTATGTAAAGTTTTCTCAATGGAGTCACATGGTACAAAACTTGACTGTATCCAAACAATCGTCCACTTAGATAT
>CALDQI010000312.1:0-4305 GCA_937911635.1 uncultured Pseudomonadota bacterium
AAGAGTTGATGGGTAATGATGTTGAAGTTTGCGGTAAGTTTCCTGTTTTCGGTTACAGTGACGCTAGAAGCGGAGGCGGATGGATTGGTACCCGCAGAAGGCGCTGGGTTTGTACTGCTGAAACGTTTAGAGGACGCTGTGCGCGATGGAGACCCGATCTTTGGTGTTGTTCGTGGGGCTGGCGTCTCCAATGATGGTCGCGGAAAAGGATTGCTCGTACCGTCTAGCAACGGTCAGGTGCGCGCTATGAATATGGCGTATTCACGCGCTCAGGTAGATCCCAATACAGTTCAGTTGGTTGAATGCCATGCCACAGGAACGGTACTTGGTGATGGCACTGAGATTCGTTCCATGCGTGAAGTCTTTGATGGGAACCCTTGGATTGCATCGTTGAAAGCCAATATGGGACATGGTATTACCGCTGCAGGTCTTGCCGGTGTCATCAAAACCATCGAATCATTTAGACGTGATGTCATCCCAGCTCATCGTCCAGTTGGATTGTATAATGAAGCGCTTCAGGAAGCTTCGTTTAACCTCATTCAGAGCAATGCAGACTGGCAGAAGGGAAGCATACGACGTGTGGGTGTATCTGCTTTTGGATTTGGTGGAAACAATGCACATCTTGTGATCGATGGCTGGAAAGAATCCGACTTTGTACCGGCGGAGCACTCTCTCTCGACTCGGGCTCGGGCTGAAGTGAACTCAGAGATTGCTGTCGTTGCTGTAGAGGCTATCGTCGGTGGGTGTGAAGATCTGGGTCAAGTTCGTCGAGCTGTAGAACTTGGAGATTGGCAGGCACTTCAAGCCCCTATTCAGCAGGTGGTGTTGGACGGTGCGTGGGTGAAGTTTCCCCCAAGAGATCTAGAGCAGGCATTGCCACAGCAAAATTTATTGCTTCGGATGGCTCAGTCCTGTGCTCAGCAAACGACATGGGACTCAAAAAATACAGGGATCTGGGTTGGTATGGGAACCGATGTACAGGTTTGCCGATATGGGGCCCGTTGGCGTGTTCAGGAGTGGGGTCAGACTCTGGGGTTTTCCGTCTCTGAAGACTTGAAAGATGCCATGATTCCCAAGCTTGAAAGTGCTGGTGTGTTGGGGTGTATGCCAAATATTCCAGCCAATCGATTGAACTCTCAACTTGACTGCCAAGGGGCGAGTGGAACAATATCAGCCGAGGGGAACTCTGGTCTGATGGCACTGGAGCAGGCGATCGCCGCTTTGAAACGAGGTGAAGTGGATACGGCCATCGTTGGTGCTGTCGATTGTGCGAACAATCCTGTACATGTTGCGTGTAAGTCTATTGTGACGGGACGTCCTATCGTTGGGTTGGATGCAGCAGCAATGGTTGTTTTACAGCGCAATGTTGGTGTGGCAAGCGAGGTAATTGCAACGGTTGGGTCGGATGATTATGAAGCCATCATTCGTTCGGTTGGATTGTCAGATGTGGGTGATGCACATGCAGCCAAGGGTTTGGTATCCGTGGCTCTCAGTGTGGTGTCTGGGCGAAGAGAGCGAGTTGAAACCATGGATATGTTTGGGGAGAAGAAGTCCATTGTTGTGGATTCTCTATCAACACAAGCCCCACAGTCTCTCGAAGTTCAGCGTCCGTTGCTGATGAAATCCTCACTTTTTGTTCCTCCGACACTTGGTCAAACAATGCCTCGTGCTCCAGAGCTGGTTTCCCCTATAGGTTCAGTCCCAGATTGGGTTCCAAGACCCAACTTACGGGACGCAGTTGAAGATATCCCTAGAGTCACGTCGACAGAAGATGTTGATCAAATCAGAGGGTCAATAGACCATTCGAAAGAACCGAGAGAACCTGAACACTCAATGTTCACTCCACAACCGACGGAGATCGATGTGAATCCAGCAAACCTATGGTGGCAAGAGTGGCAATCATTACAGCAACAACACCATCAGTTTCTGACGCATCAAAGTGAACTGCATCAGCAGTTTATGCACTGGAATACGCAGATGACGCAGCTGCTGCTATCGCAGGACCCCAACGCCTTTACATTTCAAAGTACCACTTCTCATACAGAGGATACCTTGGTACCACAAGTCGTACCGATTCAAACCTCTGTTTCCTCGCCCAGTGTTCAATCAATAGAAATAGAGAAGGCTGCTCAAGCAGTATCTTCATTTCAGTCCATAGAGCCTAAGCCATCAGCAATGATGCCGAAGCAGAGTCAGAGTGCACCCGTCAACAATCTGTTGTCTCATCAGGTGGCTCCAGTCGCACCGGATGCAGTTGGTCTGACGCTCAGTCGTGAAGAACTCAAGGTTCATGCATCTGGTAACATCTCAGAAATTTACGGAGAAGTGTTCAAACCCCAAGATCAATATGCCATTCAAACTCGGATGCCCGAGCCACCATTGTTGTTGGCAGATCGAGTGACAGGGCTCGATGCTGAAGCGGGATCTATGAGATTGGGGACCATCTGGACAGAGACGGATGTTCGAGCGGATTCTTGGTTTACCCATGTGGGACGGATGCCGGCCGGAATCATGATTGAATCTGGTCAAGCTGATTTGATGCTCATATCCTATTTGGGTATTGATCTCCTGACAAAAGGAGAGCGGTCGTATCGTTTGCTTGGATGTGAACTGATGTATCATGAGGATCTGCCGGCAGTGGGAGAGACACTCTGTTATGACATTCATGTGGATGGTCATGCCAAGCATGGAGATGTAAGGCTGTTCTTTTTCCATTACGATTGCCGAATCAACGGGCAGCCAAGACTCACTGTACGTCAGGGTCAAGCCGGTTTCTTTACAGATAAGGAGTTGCTCGATTCCGACGGGATCCTGTGGACTCCAGAAGAGCAAGAATTGGTCGACAATCCAGTGTTGGACGCTCCGACGTATCCGTTTACGGCAACCACATTTACGGCTGAGCAGGTGCGAGCGTTTTCTGAACGTCGCCCGTGGGACTGCTTCGGAGATGGGGTGATGCGTACCAAAACCCATACCCGTACGCCAACCATTCAGTCTGGTGAGATGCTTTTCCTTCGATCGGACGTTTTAGTCGATCCAAAAGGCGGCCCATGGAAGAGAGGGTACCTCACAACCACTGTGACAATATCTCCGGAGGACTGGTATTTTGAAGGCCACTTCAAGAATGATCCGTGCATGCCCGGTACATTGATGTTTGAAGGGTGTTTACAAGCCATGGCCTTTTACCTGTCGGCGATGGGGTATACCACCAACCGAGACGGGTGGCGATTCCAGCCAGTGCCCAAGCGCCCGTATCCGCTGTTGTGTCGTGGACAAGTTTTACCAACGTCCAAGAAACTGACCTACGAAATTTTTGTGGAGGAATGCAGCAATGGTGACAAGCCCTATTTGATAGCGGACTTGTTGTGCACTGTAGACGGACTAAAAGCCTTTCACGCCCGTGGTATGGGGCTTGAACTAGTTCCCGATCATCCACTCTCGACCATGCGGTATGAACAGCCTGAGATTCTGAGTACACTTGTAGATGAGTCTACGGTACCGATTGCAACAGATCGTGAAGGGTTTGTTTTCAATTATGAAGCGATGGTGGCTTCAGCTCTCGGTAAACCGTCAGCGGCATTTGGTTCGATGTACAAGATCTTTGATGGTGCTCGTAGAGTCGCACGTCTGCCCGGTTTTCCTTACCACTTTATGTCACGCGTGAAGCAAGTAGACGGTGAATTGGGAACCCGTCAAGTGGGTACCAAGATTGTCCTCGATTACGATATTCCGCACGATGCTTGGTATTTTGATTCTAACGGGACCAAGGTGATGCCCTTTTGCGTACTCTTAGAAGCGGCATTGCAGCCATGTGGTTGGCTTGCTTCTGCAGTTGGTTCTGCGGTTCCTGAAACGGACGATCTGTCTTTTCGAAACTTGGATGGAACGGGGACGCTCCATAGAGATATCGGTCCTCTGTCTCCAGAAGAGCTGCAGACTTTTGAAACGACGGTGACCATTACGGGCATCTCAAAATCTGCGGGGATGATCATTGAATCCTTCGATGTTCAATGTACGATTGCTGGAGACGTTATCTACGATATGAAAACAGTCTTTGGCTTCTTTCCAGATGCTGCATTGAAGAATCAAGTTGGGTTACCCGTTGGGAAAGAGTTGCGAACTGAATTTGAGCAAGCAAGTGAGTACACTCTAGATTTGAAGATGGCTCCAATGCCTTATTTCACAGGCTCACTCAAATTGGCGGACTCCATGCTGTGTATGATCGATCGCATCACTGGCTATATTCCAACCGGTGGTTCGAATGGCTTAGGATGGATTCGAGCTGAAAAGGATGTGGATCCGGGT
>CALDQI010000313.1:0-1668 GCA_937911635.1 uncultured Pseudomonadota bacterium
GCAAAGTAGAATAACGATGGTTACTGAATGTAGATCAATGATTTGATGATGTATTCCTCATTCTTCCATCGATAATCCACGGGTTGTGCAGTCAACACCCATTGATATCCGTTGTACCCTGCATCGTTGACCAAACCGAAATGTCTAGAGACTTCAAGAATCTCGCCGTTGTTTAAAGAGAGATACGCAAAATCCCAAGCACCCATCGCACTGACACCTGGTAAGCCCCCTGGTATATTTTGAACCACAGTCTCCATAGTGGTATCATACCCGCCGGATCCTTTACCGATGAAGTAGTCCTGACCCAAACCTGTAATCCACACAAGTCCACCACTGTCGAAAGTCGTACCTGCACTCCACAGACTGGAGTTTCTCAGATACGCCCAAAAGTCTATACCCAAAGGTTTATTCGACAATTGTTGATAAAATACATCTTCATTCACAGAGGCGTAATCATGTTGGACAAAGTCGATTCGAACAACACCATGAATAGAAGAATCGTACAGAGCGTTTGTCTTGGATCGGTTGAGGAAAGCCATGGTATTGAATCCAGAGAACGAAGCGTTCGATAGGTCTTGCAGATTCACATCGCTGATTGGATTGGCAATTAAGTCGATGTACTGCTGATCAGAGAAACTGGAATAATCTCCAGCATAAATCTTACCCATCAATGTCCATCCTCCACCGTCGGTGGACATGTCACAGTACACTTCAAAGGCTCCACTACCATCCGGATCTAGCCAGTATATACCATCGCCTGTACTGTATCCGTCGTCGAGGATGGTCTTACAGGACATCGCTGGACAATCCACGACTGCCCCATCTCCTTCAACGGGACAAGAATTCTCTACAAGTGCGCTGTCACTGATAGAAACACCATAGTCTGTACCGTCATAGGGTGTCACTTCACAGGTCCAAGTATCTTCAGTCAAACCACTAGTCAGAAGGACATCCGTTGTATCTGATACCAATGTTGTGGTTTGTTGAACACCGGTTGAATCTGACCATTCATAAGAGTAGAGCAACGAATCCCCATCTACATCACTGGCTGAAACCGAACAAGTAAGGTCATCCTGACCCATGGTTGCTGGATTGGGAGTCACTGTAACACTACCAATAATGGGGATTGAATTAGTCACAGTGTGAGAAACCGTCGCCGTATCTGTATCTCCTATAGCATCAGTAGCAGTAACTATGCAATCAACTACATCTCCACTACTCGCCATTGTAGAATTCACTTGAAGTGGATTTGAACTTCCCAATGAATTGGAACCATTGAACCATTCATAGGTCACTGTAGGAGTTTCACCATCAGGATCTGTTGCTGTTCCATTACAGGTCAGTTCGGCATTTTGATTCGTTCCATTTGTAGACAATGTTGCTGTAATCGAAGGGGAACGATTCGAAAGGATTTGAGAGCCACTACCAGTATCACTATCCAAATCAGAGTCTGTTGCGGTCACCGTACAGACAACGGTATCCCCCGGCATGGCACCAGCTGTACTCAAGTCGATAATTGAACCACTTCCCACAACACCTCCCACTATCGTCCACTCATAGGTCGTTGTAGGGGTCTCGTCAGGGTCAGACACACTTGCCGAACAAGTCAGAACATCATCATTGTACACTGTTCCCAGTGGAGTCACCGTTACAGAAGCAACGGTTGGA
>CALDQI010000314.1:0-12962 GCA_937911635.1 uncultured Pseudomonadota bacterium
CGAATGGGTTAGCATAAAGCAACCCCCATTGAAACAGAGTGAATCATGAGTGCCATCTTTACCGAATTGGCTAGACGCCTTCGAAGAATCGACCTGCTTCTTCTGCGAGCAGTACGAAGACAACGTGCCAGACCTGCAATGCGTGCAAAGGGACAATTCTGGGGATCGGTGATCACCGATGATGAAGTCGATGCATTACTGAGAGCCCATGGTGAAATTGACTACACGCACACACCGGATGGTCTAGACGACGCCATTCACGCCTCAGAAGCTTTACGAAACGATCACAATGGTCGAGTTGGAAGATTAAAAAAAGCGTTTGATTTGGATGGGGACGACACCGATTTGGTGTTGCTCAGCTTGGCTCCAGAAATCTCTGCCGGGTATGGGAAAATCTTCGCTTATTTGAACGACAATTTGAATCAGGCCTTCTTAACTGTAGATTTGGCTACACGGGTTTTGAGAACGGAACGTACTCAGCGTTTGGGTCTGCAAGCGAGACTGATGAGTGGTTCTCCACTGATTAAAAATAGGCTGCTGCTCTTGAATCCACCCGATGGTGCCGATACGCATACATCTAGACGAGTTCACCCCAGTGGACGATTTCTACGCTGGTTGTTGGAAGGTGAAGAGTTACCCACCGGATTGGGGTTCACCCCCTTAGACGTTAGCGGGGCCCCACTAATCGCTGGGGAAACAGAGAATCGAATCGAAGAACTCGCACCGTCTCTGAATAAAGCTATCACGATCACAGTGGTTGGAGCCACATCTGGCGCAAGAGAGGGTGTCGCAATATCGATAGCCCGTAAAGCTGAGCGTTCTCTCGTTCGTATCGATCTAGAACGCTGCAAAAACTATTTGGAACAGCCGTGGGAACTCATTCGAGAATTGAGAATGAGCGGAGCGTTGCCTTTTGTAATCAACGTTGCATCAAGTCAAGAAGACCCACAACAGAAAATACAAGTCCTGACGCTCGGTTCGGCTCTGGCCACACTTCCGGTACCAGTTCTCGTAGGTGGTGCAGACCGACGGGCACTCAGTGGTCTCTTGGGATCCGACCGGCCAAGTGCTACTGTAAAAGTTGGTCGAACCAATCTAGATGAGCGGATACGTTCTTGGGAAGATCATCTCATTAAGAAAAACTGGGATGTGGAACGGGCTGTCGATTTGGCAGAGCGGTTCTATTCTGTTGGTGGGACAACCATCGATCGCATCATAGACAGAGCTGAAGCTGAATCTGGGGGAAGTGAACCCAATGATGAAATTCTATGGGAAGCCGCTCGAGAATGCTCCAGACCTGAAATGCAGGGTCTGGCTCTACACGTCACACCCCGCTATCGATGGGATGACTTGATCCTACCCCCCAAAATCAAAGAACAGTTGCAGGATCTCGTTAATTACTTGGCGGAACAAGAAACGGTCTTTCACCGGTGGGGTGCGAATAAAATACGGGCCCGTGGATACGGCATCAAGGCGCTATTTAGTGGTGGTCCGGGAACGGGGAAAACCATGGCCGCAGAAGTCATTGCCAGCACACTCGGACTCGACATGTTCCGAGTTGATACATCGAGTGTGGTCTCTCGATGGGTTGGAGAAACAGAAAAGAACCTTCGGGAAATATTTGATGCTGCAGAAGGTGGCTCCGCCGTGATTTTATTTGATGAAGCAGACTCTCTATTTGGATCTCGTGGAGATGTGAAACAAGCCCAAGATAGATTTGCCAATCAAGAAGTGGCTTTCTTGCTTCAGCGACTGGAAGTATTTGAAGGATGCGCAATTCTAACAACCAACTTGCTCGACAATATCGATGAGGCCTTCCTACGAAGATTTGGAGCGGTGATTGAATTTCCAAATCCGGGTGTGACAGAACGCATGAAATTGTGGGAACAATCTATTCCACCGGGTGCACCTCGTGACCCTGACTTAAATATTCCGAAGTTGGCTAAGGATTTCAACATCGCAGGTGGGAACATTGTCTCCGCGGCAATCAATGCCTGTATCTTGGCGTCATCTAGGCGGGAATCGGTCGCCATGAGACACGTCGTAGAAGCCATCGCAAGAGAAATGATCAAGATGGGCAAACAGGTGTCTCAAGCCTTCTTTGGAGAGTACTACGATTTCGTAAAAGGCTTACAATAACTCCCACGGCGTATTTTTGCTGCTAGATGTGCTAGTGTATTTATAAAGACACGCATTGATGAATGAGATTTATATGAAACCCTTGCAGACCATCCTGTCATTGCTTTGCATATTCTCCGCCGGATGTGACGAATTGGGTGTGAAAACAACCCCGTATGTCTATGATACAGGCACCGAAGATACCACTGTTCCATTGGAGGACTTTGTTGTAACCGACATTGACCCCAATTTTGGTTCTCCATCTGGTGGAACGGCGGTTGTGATAACTGGCAATGGATTTGAAGGAAATGTCCTTGTCAGTTTTGGCAACATGGATGTTGACATCACCGTGATCGATGAGCAGACCCTCCTACTGGAAACCCCTTCCTCTCCGTCTGAGGGACAGGTAAACGTAACCGTCGAGTCTGACTTAGGAAGCACGACGATTGACAACGGCTTCACCTATACAAATAATGCTCCTGAAGATACCGATACTCAAGATACACAAGACACTCAAGATACACAAGACACTGGAACACCTCAAAGTACTGGTCTCACAGGTGGATTGATTGAAATGTGGCGCAAAGTCTACGCCTGTCCAACATGTTTTACTCCCGCATTTCCCCAACAAACCATTGAAGCCTCTGTATCGATTCATGAACCGGCACAAGGCTCTTGGCTGTCTTGGTTTCCTCCACTCAACAGCTGTGACACCGTTCTGAACTATCCAAATTTGGGAACCAGTAACGACCTTGGAGCCGTTTCTTTGACCGCCAACGGTTCCGCTATCAATCTAGTCTTTGATGCGACCAATGGTACATATACAAATATGAATGTACCGACGACCTCCTTTCAATACAACACAGTCTACGGTATGCAAAGCAATGTTGTATCCTTTCAGTCAGTATTGCAAACACCGTCTACACTCGAAATGGTTGAACCTTCTGGGATGCTTGACGCACAAGGATTTATTCAGCCCTTCTCCAAGAACAACTTTGCCATCTTCTGGGGACCGAGTGGAACCACTGACACCATCTTATTTTTACTCGAAGTCTATGGACAAAGTGGTAGCTATGATACCGTAACCTGCTTGACAACAGACTCTGGCGGGTTGGGATTGGATCCAGCGATTCTCAGTAACTTTGCCGCTCAAGATTTACTGATAGTATCTCTCTATCGCATGCAATTGACAGGGGCGATCCACCCCGATAATGGAAGCACTGTTGAAGCCGTATCTGCGGTTGGTGTCATTGGTACCGGCTACTTAACTGAATAATCCCATCAGAACCCAAACTCCCCTAAAATGAGGATCTGACATGACCTTACTTGGACTGTTCCCCCTCTTTTCCCTATTTTCATTGGCCCTTGCTGAGCCCTGTCCAAAAGGTGTCATCAAACGACATGGTAAGGTTAAGCACGAAGACATCAACGAAGCCTCCGGACTCATCGCTACAGAAAGCTGGATCTGGATTCACAATGACTCCGGTGACTCCCCCACTTTATACGCCATCGATCGAGATGGTACCCCCCGAGCCACCAGTCAAATTGAAGGCGCCTTTGCCAGAGATTGGGAAGACATGACCGGTTTCTCAGAAAATGGAACGGACTACTTCCTGATTGGGGATATCGGCGACAATAAAGAACGCTTGCCCGAAGTCACCTTCTACGTCATCGAACGACCGAGTTCCGACACCTCCAGTCCCCTATTGTACACTTTTACCGCTACATATGAAGGCATCGGCTCTAAGGATGCCGAAGCGATCGTCGTAGATCCCAGCACAAAAGAGTTACTGCTGATTACCAAAGGGCGAGATGGCATCTTCCATTTTTTACAGGGTAAATTTCCTCTGCCTTCCGAATACCCTGCAGATCAGATCATCGAAGATCCAAAGTTTAATTCCAACAAGATTGTACTGTCTGAAATCCATCAAGAGCCTCTCGCAACGCCTCCACTCAATAGACAAGAACAATCTCGCTTCATCACGTCCGCGACGATACACCCCAGTGGCAATAAACTGGTCGTGCGGAATTATCTCACGGCTAGAATCTATACCAAAACCGCAGAACAATCTTGGGCTGAAGGATTGAAAAGCACACCGTGTAGACTACCCTTACCACTCCAACAACAAGGGGAAACTCTAGACTTTTCTCCGGATGGGAAGAGTTTATGGACCACCAGTGAAGGTTCCAAACAAAGTCTCTACGAGATTCAACTCAATTATCCATAAGTCCATTCAACATCCGCCATTTGGTTTCATTTGTGCGACAGTTCGATCCCATAGAGAGTTTGTAGATTGTCCAAAAATGGCTTTTGCGATATAAAGCGAGTACAAAAATGGTCTTTATCAACAGGGAATTTCATGAGCATATCCGACAAATTTGAAACTGAACTCGCCAAAGATTACAACCTCCCCATCAATTTGGGACTCAATGACGGTACCATCTGTCCGAAAAGCTGCATCGACATTATGAATACCCACAATGATCGAACGTGTTTACGAAACTACACTACAGCCGACCATGACCCCCTCTTAGATACCATCTGCAAGAAGGATGGCGTAAATCCGGAGAACATCTATGTCGCCAACGGATCCGGTCCGATTTTAAAGCAGTGCATCCCTTGGATCATTGAGAACAAAATTCGGTCCAGTACAGCTCTCACAGCCAAGTATCTCTTAAAGAAGAAATTGGGCATTGGTGGTCCAACATTCCCGATTGTCTCTGGTCGATTGACCTACTTCAAAGTCCCTCTCAAAGCAGGGAACGCTGGATTGGATGTTCATTTATTACCACTCGGTCCCGAAACCGATTGGAAGCTGCGGTTGGAGGATGTAGAAGCCGCCATCTCCAAGACCCCAAGTTTGGTATACATTTGCAATCCCAATAATCCAACGGGACAGCTGATGCTCACACGGGAAGAAATCATCACGTTGTTGGACAAATATCCCGACTCTATCTTCTGGGTAGACGAAGCCTATGTACAGTACATTCCGCAAGATGAACACGAGCCGCTCAGTAACTTGGTACCGAAGTACAACAATCTGTATGTGTCTCGTACATTCTCGTTCGCATATGGATTGGCTGGGGTTCGCATTGGATATTTACTTGGGCCCAAATCCAGTATTCAAGCCTTTGAAGGTGCCGTGACCAACTATCGACTGGGGACTTTGCAAGAACAACTTGCCATTGCAGCACTGACCGATGAAAACCACATTGACGAACTATTGGAAATGACCGCCAAAGACCGCGAACAAATTGGGGTGGTACTCGAAGAGTTTGGGGTTGAAGTCGTTCCATCGAAAACACACTTCATCTTAGGTCGCTTCACGGATGATCGCACTGGAGAGTGGCTTGCGAGCGAACTTAAAAAGGTGGGCATTCGAATCAAGCATTTTGTCGATGTTCAAGATGAGAAATACCCAGAATACTTCCGAATCACTCTAGGTGTTGGTAAGGAAAATGAGTATTTATGCGAGCAGCTGCGTCAGATCCTCGGCGCATAATCTCCTCACACGCACAGTGTCGCTAAAGTTATTACTGTCACGGAGAGCCAACATGTTCTCAACTCTTTTCGGTTGGTTGTTCCCTTCCAAAGACTCCAGTTTATCCTCTGAACGAGACAACTCTTTGACTGAGCGAATACGATCTATTCACCATCATTTAGAGAACATCTGTACACTGATGCCACAAGATGATACCTCCGACAACTGGAGAAACTCCTTCCGTACAATGCAAACGATACTCGTACAACACCCCAATCAAGACGGCATTGATCAGTCTCATAAAATATGGACAGGCATTCACGGGGGGATGGGAAGTTGGAACGATTATTACATTCCACATGAAAAAATCGAAACAATGCGAGAACTCAATTCTCAGCTCGAAGATGTATGCGCCCGCCTGTCGGAATTGTTACAAGGACGATCATAAATACAGGACTGTAGACCGAATCTTTTCTTGAATTCAATCCATCATTTTGTACACACCACTTGAAATAACAGCAACGAGTCAATGCCCAACCAAACAAGTCGAATAGCATCTTCATACAACCTAGGACATGGATCCAATCATGTCTCCAAAAATGTGGGTATGCTTCTGGAAACACTGTTTATACTGAGTGGATTGTGCGGAATCACGATCTGGAGTCACCAACAGTCTATCGATAGTGTACTGTGGATCAGTATGTTCTTACAAGGATGCTGGATGCAGCGCATATACTGCGTGGGACATGAGAGTGCACACCGGAAATTGTTTCCACAGAATGCCACTCTGAACAATACGGTGGGTCAAATATTTTTATGGATATTACTGGTGCCACTGAGTATCTTTCGAAAAATACACAACTTCCATCACTCTGCCAATCGACGAGATGAACGGACCAGTGCTCTAGACATATACATGGTGCCTGAGAATGCGACCTGGCTTCAAAGACTTTGGCCGAATTTTTTATGGTACGCAGGCATCTTGTGCGGAGGTTGGTTTGTCCACAGTCTGATCTCGATACTCCTATTCTTACTGCTTCCAGTTCGAATCGCCCAAAAGGTTTCCCCTGCTTTTAAAGGCTGGACCCTACAAGACCAGACCTCAGCTATACTTTGCTTTGTTGCACCGATTGTTGTGCATGCGATAACGATTCACTTTATTGGCTTCGAATTGTGGTCTCTATGCTATTTGATCCCCTTTATACTGTTTGCCGTCGTATATTCTCTACAGTTGTATGTCTATCATTATCGAACGTCTGTCGGACCCAAAACACTCTATCACGCCAGACGACTAACCGGTCCCAAGTGGATTTCTTGGTGGCTTCTCAATCTCAATGAACACGACACCCATCATCAGCGTCCTAAGATTGTGTGGTATGCTCTACCGAACTGTCACAAACCATTGCCCCTAGAATTCGAGCACAATCAAAATGTCGATACGTATTTTGAAGGGATTCGTCAGCAGTTTCAAGGACCTACCTTAGTCGAGGTGAAACGATGATCATTCGGCGAGCAACACTGGAAGATGTTCCGGCCATGATTCAAGTCAAAGAGTCTCTGGCCTTTGATGGGCACTCGGAAACAGCTACATCTACGAACGGTGGTTTCTTACTTGGAGCAGATGCCAAAGGCTACATGGCTCGAATATCCTGTGGATGCTCGTGGGTCCTCGATGTAGATGGGGTCAAAGGATTCTCGATTGTACTACCTGATCAGGCTTTGCGCCTGTCTGAACTGTGGCATCGCCGATCTGAGATTGAATGGTCGACAACGTTTGACGACCTAGAATCCAAGAAATTGGGGTATTTTGATCAACTGGCGGTCTCAAAAGGGACTTGGCGAACCCATGCACCGGTGCTCTCCATCACCACTGTGTTGGACTTTTTATCGATGCAACCAGATTACTTACTCAGTACGACTGTGCTCAAACCAGTTCAGAACTTGGCGGCCGTTCCCTATCTTCAATACTTGGGAGCCACTCGAGTGGGCAAAATCGATGAGGTGGATCCCAATGTGGGGCAGCTGCTCTCCGAAGTTTGGTTGGCTAAGCAGGATAGCCTGCGGCATTTTCTTGAACATCCTCCATCGGAAAAGATCGCTTCATACATCGATCAAGCACACCTTCACTTCAATCGGTACAATCTATGAACTCCATCGACACACAATCGTGGAAATGGCAATTGCAGAATCAGATCCGCACGCTCAAACAGCTTGAACAGGTTTTTTCCTTAACCAAAGAGGAAATTGAGGCAATCCAAGCATTGAATGACACTTTTCGCTTGGGTATTACCCCATACTACCTAGACTTAATGGATTCAACGGATCCCAGCTGTCCCATCCGGCGTCAGGCCATCCCTCTACTGGCAGAACAACAGTGGTCCGAGCAAGAGGTTCCCGATCCGCTTGCAGAAGAACGTGACATGCCGGTCGTGGGTGTGACAAATCGCTATCCCAACCGAGCACTCCTGTACGTGACGCATACCTGTGCTGTCTATTGCCGGCACTGCACTCGGCGCAGAAAAGTTGGCGATTCCTCCAGTCATCAAAGCAAGTCTCTATTGAAAAAGGCCATTGAATGGATCAACGACAACCCACAAATTGACGATGTCGTTCTATCTGGAGGCGATCCACTGTCTTTATCCAACTCTCGATTGAATGAACTCCTCACGGCATTGAAAAGCCCAGATCGGATTGTGCGAATTGGCACCAGGCATCCAACCACCCTACCACAACGCATCACTCCAGATTTGTGCTCCATTCTCAAAGAGCACGTGCCCATATACATCATGACACACTTCAACCATCCAAAAGAATGTACCGTCGAGGCTTCTAAAGCCCTGTCTCTTCTTGCTGACGCTGGATGTGTGCTCTCAAATCAGACCGTTCTGCTAAAGGGTATCAATGACAATGCTCAAACACTCCAAACATTGAACAAGTGGCTACTGTACAATCGATGCCGACCATACCGACTGTTTCACTGTGACTATACACAAGGAGTGGGTCATTTCCGAGTGCCGATGTCTCAGGGACTGGACATCATTCAAGAAATGAGGGGATACTCCAGTGGATTGGAAATCCCAGAATATGTGATCGATTTACCAAATGGCTTGGGAAAAGCACCCGTTTCACAAGGCAAACCAAACCAAGATGGTACGTGGACATTTACCACCTGGGCAGGCGAGAAAATCACCATTGAAGAGTGACTTCTCGCAAATCCACCTATTCCAATACGCAATTCTCATCAATGACCAGGCTGTTGCGTTCAGACTCAGACAGGAATATTGGCGCATCATTCACGATGGTCATCACCGACCATCCTGCACTCAATCCATACATTCCAGCGCTCATAGCGGTACGCAAATCTGTTATTGGAGAGGTGTAGATCACAGAGATGACCTGTGGCGTCGAGCCGGCAGTGTTGTTTGTGCATACTGACAATACTGAACTGGACCAGGCTTCTGCCATGTCAAACTGTCCGTTTCCATTTGAGTCCTCATACACCAACGGGAAACTGGTCGCAGACGCAAAATCTGTTTCTTCTGGAAAAAAGTGGGCTGGTGGGGTTCCGCTAAAGGTCACCGTCCATGGATCTGCTGCAGGTATCTCCGCCATGGTTTCCATTGTTGAATTTGCTGAATCTATTGTTTCAGAAGCGACAAAGGCAATCCGACGATCCCCTAGTGACGTATCGTATGAGCCACCAATCGTTAGAGGGTCAGTCAAGCCAAGTGTACCCTGCAGTGGAACATTGTCGATATCTCCTGAAACTGGTACTTCCTCTGTAAAGGTCATGACGATAACACCCCATCCCTCGCTGACATTGTACGCAGGAATGGCCTCTGTTGAATACACCAACCAATTGTCGGAAAAGCCTCCGATAGTCTCTCCATCAGTGTATTGATCGTCTCCATTGGCGTCGTCAAACAAGAATGGAGCCCACATCGCCAATCGCGCGGTAATACTGGGATCCACCTCAAACAACACACTGTCTTCAGGGGTTTCTAAGGGATGGGAAAAGGATGCCTCACTACCCAACTCTGGTGAAACGACCTGCGTATCCAGAAATCTCGGTCCATCATCTTGAGGTTCGGCAGTGTCCACTGGTTCATCACTCTCTGAAAAATCAATCTGTACCAAACCGACTTTCATTCCACTGGCTTCACTAAGCTGAAAGGTTGCTTGAGGACCTGTAGGCTCTTCCGGTCCAGTATCGGTATCCGTGTCTGACGCAGTGTCGGTATCTGTCTCTGTATCAGAATCCGTGTTTTCAGTATCTTCAGTATCAGAATCCGATACAGCAGTTCCAGTATCGACAGGTTCATCGGAATCTTTATCGCCACAGGCAATCGTTCCCATGGTAAGCAACAAGATGGGACTGAGTTTAAAGGATCGCATATTTGTCTCCGTGGTTGAATAGGGTTTTTTAGTCTTTACGGTATAAATGTCCACATATTCACCGATAAATATTTTTCAGTCTAAAAATTCGCACCGTTGTAGTTGATCTATTTGGGATTGTTTTCATGACTATACTCACTTTCATTGGCTTCAGCATGTTGACTGTCATGGAACGGTTTGAACTCAAGTTCGTACCCCCTACCGGTTCAATATACTTCAAAGACTCATGACACGTGATTGGATTGAAAGGGTATACATTTACGGGTACATTAATATGATGAATACTGATAAGAGAAGAGAATGATACTTGCTTTGCTAATCGCCTGTTCCTCTACTACGGAATCACACCAAGATGGCTCGTCGACTCCTGCGCAGCAAGAATTTGCACACTCTAAATCTGGTGAGACAGAGACCTCACATTTCTTGACGCAATGTGCTATCCATACTTCGAAACAACGTAATAATACATTGGACGTCATCTTCGAGAGACTTGAGGGTACAAACTGCTCTGAAGTATATAAGCTGTTGTCGACAACCAAGACACTGGACTTATCCAATCACCCGACGCCCTTTTCAGATATCTCTGTATTGACTGAGTTTACACAGGTTGAAGAACTCTACCTAAGCGACAGTCAGGTATCCGATTTGAGTCCGATTGCCGGATACAACAATTTACGCACCTTGCAAGCAGAACACTGTGCCATCCAAGATATCACTCCGCTGTCTACACTATCCAATCTAGAAGATCTCTTGCTGGATTACACTGGTGTAGATGACTTGTCCCCCATTCAACATCTCACATCTCTGAAACGGATTGGTCTACGGAATACCCACATCCAGTCCCTCAAACCCCTCTCTGGATTGACTTCATTGACGTCACTCGAGATTTCAGGCACAGAGATTTCGTCATTGGAACCACTATCCAATCTGAATCGGCTTCAAATCGTCAGTCTCAGACAGAGTAATGTGTCCGATATAGGGCCGCTGTCTCACCACCCCAACCTATTTTTCATCGACGTCAAAAGTACCAACATCGCAGACATATCCCCACTACAAAGTCTATTCAAGATCAAAGTACTGGACATCAGCAACACAAGCGTGAGTGACTTGAATCCGCTCAATGAATTGTCGACATTAATTGAACTGAACGTACAAGGCTTGAACATACCCAAAGATGACTGCAATCGATTCTCCGATGTCATTCAAGGATGCTCTGTACAAAATGAGGATCGACTGTTGAAGTTGTGTACGGATTCGGATGATTTTGCTTTTGCAACGCAAGTTTCAATGCGATCGTTGAAACGTGACCTCCAAGAGCAGGATTGTTCAGCATTGAGAGCAACCATCAACACACTATCAACCTTTTCCTCTACCGAGCCATATCCTGACCCTCGGATATTCGACTTCTTCCCAACTCTTCGAAATCTTGATATTCCTGTAGCACCTGTTTTGTATACGTACTGCTCAGATGATGTCAAAGGTGCTCTCAAAGAGTTGTGCGAAACCAAGCATTCTGTCATGAAGCAGAATGCCGTGCAGCAACGGAAAGACTTCATCACAGATTGTACATCCCCGAAGGACACTTCGGCTGCGACCTATCAAGTTCTCAAGACAAAGTTTGGAACAGCATCCTGTGAATCTCTTTGGGACACAATCTCAATGGTGGAAAAACTGTCTCTGCAACGGGTGAACATCAGCAATATCACCCCGTTTTCCATGCTACCAAACTTACGAGATCTATCCATTGATTACAACTCCATTCAAGATCTATCCCCATTGGCCAAGCTTTCGGAGTTGCAAATCCTCTGGGTAGATGACAACAACCTCACAGATCTGAGTCCACTCAAGGATCTCTCACTACTGTGGTTGAGTGCGGGAGACAACAATATCAAGGATATCTCTCCTTTGACCAACTCGCTTAATTTACAGAGACTCTGGCTGGGTGGAAATCAAATCAAAGACATCTCACCGCTTCAAGGTCTGACCAATCTTCACAAACTTCATTTGGCCATCAATGAAATTGAAGCCCTCTCCCCTCTCTCTACGCTGACCGGGTTGACATCACTCTATTTGGGACACAACAACATACGGAGTCTCGAAGCGCTTCACAATTTACAAGGGTTGAAGGTCCTCAGTAGTGGACTGGATTATGAGGAATCCCCCCTTGAAATGCAGCGATGGTTTTTACAGGGCAATCCGATAGACCCCAAGACCTGTCTCACAGAAAATGCACCTTCAGCCGTTGCGTTATTTTGTTCTCAATACAACTAGGACCAATTGCATGAAAAAACAATACCCCTTTTGGATTCGGTGGATTCTGAGACCCATTTTATCAATCGCCCTATTGGAATTGGGGCTATCATTTGTTCCCATTCCCGATTGGTGGGAAACGGCTGTGTTCAATGATTACCTCTACTCTACTCGAATCAATAAAATGTTCTCGTCAGAGCAGGAATACAACTCTCTTGGCTATCGCGATTCAGAATGGCAAACCGACAAGAAAAGCATTCTATTTTTGGGGGACTCCAGAACCTATGGATTGTTTGTTCCCAGAGAACAAACCTATGCCACACAAGTGGAGTTCATGAGTGGATGGCAGGGATTGAATGCTGGTGTGCCGGGAGCGACAACGTTTGAAGCCATCGACAGTATGTTGCCGGATGGATTGCCCTACAAACCGTCTGCTTCTGTCGTCTGTTTGGACTTGAACAGTAGCTTGATCAGTTACGTACCCAGAAGTAAAGCCAGCAAACGCAGTGACATCTTCGGAAACCTTGTCCGATCATTTTCAACTTGGATGATGCTAGAAGGTGCGTGGCATTCTGTTTTCTCTGAAAGAGCCCCCATCATCCCGCTTGAAGAATATGGTCAACAGCTAGACTCCATCTTTGAAACACTGACAAATGCGGGTGTCACTCAAAATGTTTTACTGGTGGGCTGGACACCACTGGAAGACTATCCAAATCT